>JANOFP010000157.1:0-15050 GCA_031413675.1 Bacteroidota bacterium | reverse complement strand
CCTATTTCTACATTATGTGCTACCTGAATAAGGTTATCGAGTTTTGCTCCAGCTCTGATTATAGTTGAACCCATCGTTGCACGGTCAATGGTGGTATTGCTTCCTATTTCAACATCGTCTTCAATTATCACATTTCCGATCTGTGGTATTTTTAAATAGCTGCCATCTGCCAGGGGTGCAAAACCAAAACCATCACTGCCAATAATAGTGCCTGCCTGAATGATTACATTGTTTCCAATAACAGAGTCATGATAAATTTTTACACCGGGATGGATTAAACAATTAATTCCAATTTTTACATTATCACCTACATAAACATTCGGGTAAATTTTTGTGCTATCACCAATTATTACATTTTCCCCGAGATAACTAAAGGCACCAATGAAAATATTTTTGCCATACCTGGCTGTTTTAGAAATATATGCCGGTTCCTGTATTCCGGTCATTTGCTGTTTCGCCATTTCCTCATACTTGCTGAGTAGTATTGCAAAAGCAGCGTAAGCGTCTGGTACACGTATCAAAGTTGCTTTAACTGATTTTTTAATTCAAAGCCATTATTAATTATAATAACGGAAGCACCGGTTGTATATAAATAATCTTCGTACTTGGGATTAGAAAAAAAACTAAGCTCACCTTCTTTAGCCTCTTCTATTTTTGCAAAAGTAGAAACCGAAGCATTTGCATCACCTTCAATTTTACCATTAATGAGTGATGCTATTTGTATTGCAGAAAAAGTCATAAGTGATTAAAGTATTTGGTTTAGAATTTAAGTCTAACTATTTTTTGATAAATCTTAAACGCTAATCCCGAAGATAACAAATGTAATGTTTTTTAACAGTGGCAGATAAATGTTGATGAATAAGTGCATTGTCCACCTGAGAAATATCTTTAACTGTTCCGTCTTTAAACAAAATATTTATCCGTTCATCTTTCGGATTGTACGTTGTATTTACTGCTTCTCCGGTAAATACAAAATAATTTGCTTCATCGTTGCTCAACTGCAATTTTTCCATTGCTTCCATTTTCTTATTTTCTATAAACGCTTCGTCAAACGTTTCTGCCTGAAGTTTTACTTTCAACAATTTTCTTTCAACCAACATACGGCAAAGCGCAGATAATATTTTGTCGGTATGATTGCACCAGTTTTTTATAGTTGCCATCACATCAAAATCATCGAGACGGCAAAATGTTTCCAGATAATTTTCAAAACCCGAATGTGGAGATTGATGTAAAAAGAAATTTAAGGCGTCTGTTGCAGCATTTAATTCGCCGCCATTAGCTATAATTTCTTTTGCCCGGTGTATTACATTTACCAGCATCCGTTCACTGCTCAAAACAGTTTTGTGCAGGTATACCTGCCAGTACATCAATCTTCTTGAGACTAAAAATTTTTCAATCGAGTAAATTGCTTTTTCTTCAATCAGTAAATCGCCGTTATGCACAACCAGCATTTTTAGAATACGATCGTAACCAATTACACCTTCCGCCACGCCGGTAAAAAAACTATCTCGTGTTAAGTAGTCCATTCGGTCTACATCTAATTGCCCGCTAACAAGCTGATGCAGAAATTTTTTAGGATAGTTGTTAGTAAAAATATCAATGGCTGTTTGCAGCTGTCCATTCAATTCTTCATTCATCTTTTTCATTATCAGAATTGAAATTTCTTCATGATGAATATCTTTCAGCAACTCAAACTCCAACGCATGAGAGTAGGGGCCATGGCCAATATCGTGTAAGAGAATTGCAATTTTTGCACCGAGCTCTTCATCAGCATTTATTTCTGTTCCTTTATTTTTTAATTCATTCAATGCACTACACATTAAATGATAAGCTCCGAGTGAATGATGGAGCCTGGAGTGCATAGCTCCTGGATAAACAAGATGCGCAAAGGCCATTTGATGAATATTGCGCAGCCGCTGATACCAGGGATGTGAGATAATTTGCAAAATCAACGGATGGTCAATCGTAATAAAACCATAAACCGGATCGTTAATAATTTTGCGAATGCCTGTCATGCTGTTGTTTGTTTGTTAAAGGAGTCCTGCCAAAGCGGAACAAATGTACTAACCATAAAACTAAAAAGCTACTTTTGAAAATTCAGCAACTGTTCTTCAATCTGAAATAATCAATTTTAAATTTTAAATAACATTATGGCAATACCAAAAATTCTCTGGGTGGATGATGAAATAGATAGTTTGCAATCGCAAAAACTTTTTTTAGAATCGAAGGGGTATGAAGTAAAAACGGTTACGAATGGTTTTGATGCCATTGACTTTGTAAAAGAAAATCCGGTAGATGTGGTATTGATGGATGAAAGTATGCCGGGACTTACTGGGCTGGAGACTTTAGCTAAAATAAAAGAAGTGAATAGTGCAATTCCGGTTGTACTGATTACAAAAAATGAAGAAGAGAATTTAATGGATGATGCGATTGGATCTCAAATAAGTGATTATCTTATCAAGCCCGTGAATCCAAATCAGGTTTGGTTAAGCCTTAAAAAAATTATAGATAATAAAAGATTGGTTGGAGAAAAAACGACAACAGCATATCAACAGCAGTTTCGAAATTTATTTATGGTGCTGAATAGCAATCCTGACTACAATGAGTGGATGGATATTTATAAAAAATTAGTTTATTGGGAACTGGAGATGACAAAGAGTGACAGCCCTGAAATGCGTGAAATTTTGCAATCTCAAAAAGGAGAAGCGAATACCGAGTTTTTCAAATTTGTTTCGAGAAATTATGCATCCTGGGTAAATCCGAAAAGCAGTAATGCTCCCGTAATGAGTCACTCCTTAGTTCAGTATAAAGTATTGCCACATGTTGAAAAAGGAATACCCTTATTTTTTGTGTTGATCGATAATTTGCGTTTTGATCAGTGGAAAGCAATACAACCCATATTTGCTGAAAGTTTTCGGATTCTGGAAGAGGATAGTTTTTATTCAATACTTCCCACTGCAACACAATATTGTCGCAATGCGATTTTTGCCGGCTTAATGCCTGCTGAAATAGAAAAGCAATTTCCGGCAGAGTGGAAAAATGATGAGGAAGAAGGTGGAAAAAATTTGCATGAAGAAAAATTTTTCCGGGAGCAATTAAAACGATTGAAGAAAGGAGATTTAAAAGTTTCTTATACCAAGGTTACAAACAATCAGGCGGGTTTAGATCTACAGAATAATATTCACAATTTGTTGAATTATGATATTAATGTTATTGTTTACAATTTTGTAGATATGCTAAGCCATGCAAGAACGGAGATGGAAGTGCTGAAGGAACTTGCGGGAGATGAAATGAGTTATCGCAGCATTACTACAAGTTGGTTCGAGCATTCACCCTTGCACCAGGCATTGAAAAAGATTGCTGATAAAAATATTAAAATAGTGCTGGCAACGGACCACGGAAGTATTCGGGTAAAAAACCCATGTAAAGTAGTGGGGGATAAATTAACTACAACAAATCTCCGGTATAAGCATGGACGCAATTTGAATTATGAACCCAAAGAAGTTCTTGCTTTTCGTGATCCAAGAGATATTGGCTTACCGGTGCCGGGAGTAAATTCATCTTTTATTTTTGCACGGGAAGATAATTTTTTATGCTATCCCAACAATTACAATCACTATGTAAATTATTATAAAAATACTTTTCAGCATGGTGGAGTAAGTTTGGAAGAAATGATAGTGCCGGTTATCAAGATGCAGAGTAAATAGGTGAGTTGTGATGAAGCAGGTTTTGGATATTCATTTTTTCTTCAGGATTAATTGATCCTGGATTGCGATATAAATTTTCCTAAAATATTCCCGGATAGATGGATATTCTTCTTTTGAAAATATTGTTCGCTTTATTTCAAAACTATGTCTGAATACTAAAACCTTACCCTCATGCAATGTTTGGCGTTTAAAAATCATGCTTGAGTCATTGGCAATTATGATTGTATTTTTCGGCAGGCTTTCTATCGTAAAATTTTCCGGTAAAATCAAGTGAAGATTAATATTGTAATACTGATTGCAACCCAAATCAATATCCGTTCTCCGGATGGAATCAGAAAACGGATTTTTTCTGAATGAAGAAAGGAAAAATGGGTCTATAAATAAATAACCAACTGTAAATTCGGGTTTATAAGAAAAGCGAAAACTATGATTGAGCGGCTGAAGATCATTATTTGCATTTTCTTCAGTAAGGCTATCAATTTTAATATCAGCTGAATTTTTTTTTAAAAAATTTATATCTGCTACTTCTTGAGCTTCTTCTGCTTTATTTTCTTTTTCAATAAGCAAGTGTTCTTTTAAAAAATCAAAATAAGAAACAAAGGCATCGCCAGAAATATTTCCGACACTGTCAATTTCTGCTTTCACTGAAATATTATTTTTAAGTAACGGTCTAGTGTCGGAAATTGTCAACCATTGAGAGTGATCTGCATCGATCAGCAGAACATCGCTGTTCAATATTTCATACGGCGGAGTTTGATAAGAAAGATATTTTTTTGTGCCATCCAGTACATAATAGTTGCTGGACTCAGCTACAAGTACATTTACATTATTAAACTGACCAAGCGAATAAAAAGTACGGTTTATTTTACCGTATTCCCGGGAACGAATTAAAACTGGATAACATTCAACTCCGGATTTTCTCAGCAGGTTCAGGATTGTAAGGTTAATTTCTGCACTGCTGCCAGTGCCGGATTTCCATGCATTGTTGATGTCTATTGCATAAATGAGTTCTTCATCATTCCATTTAATTTTATTTTTTACATGGCGGAAAATAAAATCTACAAGAATTGCTTTATCCTGTATTTTTTTTGCTGTATCAATAATAGCTTCTGTTCCCTTAATTAATACTTTAAACTGCTCGCCAAAAAATGGATGGTACACAAGCCGGCTGTTTAAAAATGACCAGGGAATATTATTCTTGTTTTGAGCTTTTGCTATCAAACTGTCTTTCCATGCTGTACTGTAAACAAATTTGGAGATAAAACGCTGTAGGTTATCATTTGCCGAACTCATAAAAGGTTCAGTACGGAAAGACAGGATATTTTTTCTTGAAATAGTAAACGTGTTACGGAACGAACTGGGCGTTTTTCTCTCCAATAATTCTTCTTTGTTTTCATTCTCGCCAGTATAACTAAGTTCGGCTTTCATATAATCCGGGGCTACAATTTTAAAGACACATAACTGCACTGGAATTTTAGTTTGAAAAAATTTTACATCATATATTGAAGCGTCAATTTCAACTTCTGTAAATTTAAATTCAATCACACTACCTGGCTTTAATTCCGGAAATGTAAATACAAGTGTGCCTTTCTTTTTTTTCGATGATTGCTTATAAATCTCATCCTTCTCTATTGTATGAGTAGTTAATCTACCCGCTTCATCCAGATTATAGATGATGGCTGAGAGATCTTTTATTTTATTTCTTTTGCTGAATGGTATTTCAATATTAGCATAGGGATAACCCGATGAATTGAAAATTTTGATCCGCTCTCTCCGCTCGGTTTTAATCGTCATATTTTCATTTACCAACTCAGTTTTTTCAAATTTGTAGAGTGTTAAGGCAGGTGCTCCTTTTTCAAATTCACAATCTTTCATAAGCAACTCCTCTAAATCTGCTCTTCCAAATTCTGGTACCGCATTTTGGCAAAAGCTGGTATTCGTAAAATAAATTGAAAGTATAGTTAGCAAAAAACACTTCATTTGTTGTGAGCTTTTATTTAATGGAATTTAAAAGTAGGAAATGATTGTGAATTAATATAATGCAGGATAGTGAGCAGGATGTGGAAAATTAAAAAAGTGGTAAACGGATGATAATGTAGTTTCGCAGAGTAAAGAAATTAGAAATAATAAAACGCTAAACTCTCCGCCTTTGGCGGACCAGGGCATGAAATACACTCAATCAACACTTGATAAATTAGAAAGTATTGTAGAAGCATCTGGCTATGTGCTTCGCTATGAAAGAGGAAATTTTCAAAGTGGGTATTGTATCCTGGAAGCAAAAAAAGTAGTGGTGTTAAATAAGTTTTTTCAAACCGAAGGAAGAATTAATACCATACTCGATTTAATTCCACAACTTACAATTAATACAGAGTTGCTAACAGACGAATTAAAAAAAATATATAAAGGATTAGTTTCTAAACTTGAAGCCGAAGACGATCATAAATAGATTTTACATTTTATATTTTACATTTTGAGTTCTACATTTGATTGTGAGTTGCCCCCCACTTAAAATAATTTTTCTCGGCACAGGCACCAGTACAGGCGTACCGATGATTGCTTGTCCATGCGAAGTTTGCAACTCACAAAATGAAAAAGATAAAAGATTGCGGAGTAGTATCCTTGTTCAATCTGCAACAACTACCCTAATAGTTGATACAGGCCCTGATTTCAGAACTCAATTGCTAAAGCTTGACTTAAAAATATTAGATGCTGTTTTATTTACGCACCCGCATAAGGATCATATTGCCGGATTGGATGATGTAAAGGCATTTAATTATTTTATGAAAAAACCAATGCAACTTTATGCAAATGCTATTACAGAAGAAGCATTACGCCGTGAATTTTATTATGCTTTTACCAAAAATAAATATCCTGGTATTCCTGAACTGAACATCAACCCCATTTCCTCAGAACCATTTATGATTGGCGATATTCCAATTATTCCAATACTCACCTGGCATTTAAATATGCCGGTATTAGGTTTTCGTTTTGGGAGATTTACATATATCACTGATGCGAATAGAATCGATATTGAAGAGAAAGAAAAAATAAAAGGTAGTGAAGTAATTGTTTTAAACGCATTGCGGAAGCAATCGCATATAGCTCATTTTACATTAGGTGAGGCAATTGACCTGGTTCAGGAATTAAAAATACCTACAGCCTATTTTACGCATATCTCACACCAGTTAGGATTGCATGATGAAGTTGAATCTGAGTTGCCAGACGGAATTCATCTTGCTTACGATGGATTGCAACTTAATTTCAAAGATTATTAAAACAGTCACCCTAACATCTGTTAGCTTTAGTTTAAATTCCTTTTCTTTGCACCTGATAAAAACAGTAATCTCATTTATGAATTTTCAACAATCAGAAATAACACAACAGATAGCACATGCAGCAAGAGATTTTGCTAACCAACATATTCGTCCATATATAATGGAGTGGGATGAAAGCCAGGAATTTCCGGTTCATATCTTTAAAGAGCTTGGTAAATTAGGAATGATGGGAGTATTAGTACCACAACAATACGGTGGTTCGGGCTTAACTTATTTCGAATACAAAACAGTGATTGAAGAGATATCAAAAGTATGTGGTTCAATCGGATTAAGTGTCGCTGCTCATAATTCATTATGCACCGGGCATATTTTGACATTTGGAAATGAAGAGCAGAAGAAAAAATATTTACCCAAACTGGCAACAGCAGAATGGATTGGTGCATGGGGATTGACAGAAGCAAATACCGGAAGTGATGCTGGTAATATGAAATGCACTGCTGTAAAAGATGGTAATGATTGGGTAATTAATGGAACAAAAAACTGGATTACACACGGTAAATCCGGAGATCTTGCAGTCGTAATTTGCCGGACAGGCGAACCAAGAACAAAAAATAATGCAACCGCTTTTGTTGTAGAAAAAGGAACAGCAGGATTTAGTGGTGGTAAAAAAGAAAATAAACTTGGCATGCGTGCAAGTGAAACCGCCGAAATGATTTTTGATAACTGCCGAATACCCGATATAAACCGGTTAGGAAATATTGGAGATGGATTTAAACAGTCCTTAAAAGTTTTAGATGGTGGTAGAATTTCTATTGCATCACTATCTATAGGCATTGCAAAAGTAGCTTATGAAGCTGCATTGAAATATTCAAAAGAACGCTACCAGTTTGATCAACCGATTTCAAACTTTCAGGGAATATCATTTAAGCTGGCAGATATGGCTACAGAAATTGCTGCTGCCGATTTGCTCACAATACAGGCATGTGATTTAAAAAACAGAGGTATGCAAATGACGAAACAAGCGGCAATGGCAAAATATTATGCAAGTGAAGTAGCTGTAAAAGTTGCCAATGATGCGGTGCAGGTTTTTGGTGGTTACGGTTATACCAAAGATTTTCCCGTAGAAAAATTTTATCGTGACGCTAAGTTGTGTACAATAGGCGAGGGGACAAGTGAGATACAGAAGGTGGTGATTTCAAGAGAGGTTTTGAAATAATTCTACCTCACCTCCTGCATCTCCACCAACTTTCTATAAAAACCATTTTGCGCCAGCAATTGTTCATGATTGCCTCTTTCCACAATCTTTCCTTTTTGCAAAACAATTATTTCATCTGCATGACGGATGGTACTGAGGCGGTGTGCAATTACAATTGATGTTCGGTTGTTCATTAAATTATTTATTGCATCCTGCACCAAGCGTTCACTTTCTGTATCAAGCGAAGAAGTGGCTTCATCCAAAATTAATATCGGTGGATTTTTTAATACAGCTCTTGCAATAGTTATTCGTTGCCTTTCACCTCCGCTTAGTTTGTTGCCGCGGTCGCCGATATTGGTATCGTAACCATTTTCTTTATTAATAATAAACTGATGAGCATTGGCAACTTTAGCAGCATTCAATATCTCTTCTTCCGTGGCATCCGGTTTTCCCAGCTTAATATTATTTGCAATGGTATCATTAAATAAAATCGGTTCTTGTGTTACAATGCTTAACTGGCTGCGGACAGATTGTAAGTCATACTCTTTAATATTTTTTCCATCTATCAGTACTTCGCCGCCTGTTACATCATGAAACCTTGGAACAAGATCAGCTAATGTTGATTTGCCAGCACCGCTTGATCCAACCAATGCTACCGTTTTTCCTTTTTCAACAACAAGATTTATGTTTTCTAAAATCACCGCATCTTCATAAGCAAAACCTACATTTTTGAATTCAATATTTTTTTCAAAACTTTTTAATTGTAGCCCGTTGATATTATCATCAACCGTTACGGGTGTATTTAAGATTTCTTCAATCCGGTTAATAGCAGCAGTTCCTTTTCTTAAATTACTAAATGAAGTAGACAATGCTTTTGCCGGATTGATCAGGTTATAAAAAATTCCGAGATAACCTATAAAAACGGATGCTTCGAGAAGTTGATTATTCAGGACCAACCTGCCACCATAATAAAGTACAATCGTGAAAAGAGATACTCCCATTACTTCCGATAAGGGTGATGCAAGATCTCTGCGGTAACTGATACTATTTTTAGAATTCAATAAATCTTCATTGTTCTTAAAAAATTTTCCGCGTAACAATTTTTCAATGTTAAATGCCTTAATTACCCTTAACCCGCCGAGTGTTTCTTCCAATGTAGAAAGCGTTTCGCCATATTTAATGGCTACATCCTGCGAATGTTTTTTCAATGATTTTGTAATGCGGCCTATTACCAGTCCCAAAACCGGGATCATTAGCAAAAGAAATAAGGTAAGTTGCGGGCTTATTAAAAACAAAACAATCAATGTTACAATAATAGTCAGCGGATCTTTTATAAAACCTTCCAATGCACCAACAACAGAACTTTCTACTTCAGCTACATCGTTGGTCATGCGGCTCATCAGATCGCCTTTTCTTTTTTCATTAAAAAAACCGATGGGAAGTTTTAAAACTTTATCATACAAGTCTTCACGCAACTGGTTTACCACTTTATTTTTTAACGGACTAAGTATGTAGTAGGATAAATACAGAAAAAGATTTTTAAAAAGGATAAATAAAATCATCAGTACACAAACAAGCCCGAGGGTTTCTGTTTTTTTACCCCCGCTTACTGAACTCTGTACATACTCTTTTATATATTTAACAATACCACTTCCACTTGCTTTACTTATTGTACTACAATCAGCACATTCAGGTCTTGGATTGGTAAAAATTAATTCAAGAAATGGCATCAGCATACCGATGGATACAATCGAAAAAACGATACTGAGAAATGTAAATAGAAAATAGAGAAAAATTTTTCCTTTAGAATCGCCCAGGTACTGAAAAATCCGTGAATATTGCTTCATTGAAAAATTGAATGCGTATGAAAACGACAAAGTAACTACTTTTACGCCGTCCGTCCATAGCTTCATCCTGTGTTAAAACTTTGGGTGATGAATTAGCGGAGGCGGGCAACCATAGCCCAAAACCCTGTACGGGTAAATGGGATAACACGAATCGTTTAAAAGAAGTATTTAAAATATGGAAGAAGGAAAACGTCAGAAGCAAGTAGGCAGCGTATTGCAGAAAGAAATGAATGAAATATTTCAGCGCATGGGGCTAAATATGCTTGATGGGGGGATGGTTTCTATTGCCGATGTAAAAGTGACACCCGATTTATTGGAGGCTAGAGTTTATCTTAGTTTGTACCAGGTAAAAGATAGTCAGGCAGCATTAAAAAAAATAGAAGATAAAAGTTGGGAAATAAAACGGGAATTAACGGCAAGAGTAAAACAGCAATTACGCCGGATGCCTGTGCTTAAATTTTTTATTGATGAATCCCTTGAAAACGTTTTCAAGATGGAAGAGTTGTTTAAAAAAATAAGTACAGAAAAGAAGGTTGATTAAAAAGAGGGTATACCCGGAATAATTAACTCATTAATTATAAACAAAGAATTTTTTGAATCTCTCACTCTTATTTGCACGCCGTTATTTCAAATCTAAAAAATCAACCAATGCAATAAATATTATTGCCTGGATAAGTATCGCTGCTATTGTAATAGGTACGGCTGCACTTATAACTGTATTGAGTGTCTTTAATGGTTTTGAAGGATTGGTGAAATCGCTTTACTCATCTTTTTATACCGATTTAAAAATTTTTCCTGCAAATGAAAAAACGTTAACCCTAACATCGCATCAAATAAAACAAATAAAATCAATCGAAGGGATAAAAAACTTTTCTTTAGTAGCCGAAGAAAAGGCACTGTTAAAAAAAAATGACAGTTATAAAGAATATCAAAACATGGTGTTGCTGAAAGGTGTTGATGAAAATTATCAGTATGTATCGGGTGTAGCGCAGCATATTGTTGCTGGCAATTATGATATCGGGACTTTGGATACACCACGGATTATTTTGGGTACAGGCATTGAAAGCTCCTTAAATGTGTTAGCTGACAGAAATATTCAACCACTTACTATTTATTTACCACGAAAGGGAACTACGGAGCAGATCGATTTATTAAATGATATCAGTAGCAGCGATATTCATACTTCTGCAGCCTTTGAAATTCAACAGGATTTTGATAACAAGTATGCAATTACCAATCTTGATTTTTTGAAGTCGGTTTTAAAAATGAAAGCTGATGAATATAATGGAGTTGAAATAGCATTGCATGACGAGTCGCAAACTGAAAAAGTAAAAGCAAGTCTGGAAAAACTGTTGGGGAATAATTATTCTGTTCGTGATAAATACGAGCAAAATAAAAGTCTTTATTCAGTAATGAACCTTGAACGATGGGCTATTTATGGAGTACTTTGTTTGATACTGATTGTTGCAGCATTTAACATGATTGGAGCTTTAACTATGCTTGCATTAGAAAAGCAAAAAGACATTAAAGTATTGCATGCAATGGGAGCTGGAAAGATTTTTATTCAAAAAATATTTTTAAGTGAAGGTGTTTTACTTGCATCTATTGGCTGTGTTGCCGGTATGTTGCTTGCATTATTCATTATCTTTCTACAAGTAAAATTCAAGCTTGTGCCACTAAATGGTGGTTCTTTTCTTTTAGATTATTTTCCCGTAAAACTCCGATGGATGGATTTTGTTTTAGTAGGCGGTACCGTTTTCTTTATTTCAGTTATCGCATCCTGGTTTCCGGCAAGAAAAGCTGCAGCACAAGAACTTTCTTTGCGCAGTGAATGATACCGCTTTAGGGGACAGGGGCTAATAGTCTCCTAACGTTTCTGCATTTTGTGACAAAGCCTTTGCCAATTGCTCATCATTTGGTGCTATGCCATGCCATTCATGACTTCCTTCCATAAAATCAACTCCTTTACCCATTACAGTTTTCATCAGTATTACAATCGGTTTGCCTTTTCCTACAAATGTTTTTGCATGTTCCAGCGTTGATACCACTTCATCCACATCATTTCCATTTTCAAGATGAATCACTTCCCAATCAAATGCTTTGAATTTTGCTGCAAGGTCGCCCAGGTTCATTACTTTTTTTGTAGGGCCATCTATCTGCTGACCATTCCAATCGATTGTTGAAATAAGATTATCTACTTTATGATGGGCTGCAAATAAGATGGCTTCCCAGTTTTGTCCTTCATTCAATTCGCCATCACCGTGCAATGAAAAAACAATATTTTTTTCTCCATTCATTTTTTTTGTGAGTGCGGCTCCTATCGCCACACTCATTCCCTGACCTAATGATCCGCTTGCAATCCGTACACCTGGCAAATGTTCATGTGTTGCAGGATGTCCCTGAAGCCGTGTATTTAATTTTCTGAAAGTAGCCAGTTCTTTTATATCAAAGTAACCTGACCGGGCAAGCGTAGAATAATAAACCGGAGAGATATGCCCATTTGATAGTACAAATACGTCTTCATTTGTAGCATTCATATTAAATGCAGGGTTATGCCTCATTACTTTAAAAAATAATGCAGTAAAAAAATCTGTACAGCCCAACGAACCACCCGGGTGACCACTTGATACGCCGTGAACCATTCTAACAATATCTCTTCTTATTTGAGATGTAATACTTTTTAAATCGCTCATAAATTTTGATTTCATTAAACTTTTAGTAATTTGGCGGTTCAAACCCTCCGCAATTAAGAAGTTGCAAAAATGCAATCTTTTCTTATTTGAAATCCATTCGTCTGAATCAAACTATCCACAAATTCAATTTTAAAAATCCTGTTACCAACCAAAACAGTCAGTTTACAAATTATTAATGAGGCTAATTACAATCTTTTAGAAAGTAAAGCCTATTTTTGCCAAACCTGAAAATTCTGCTTCATGCTTGATATTTTATTAACCACATCCGTTTCTTTTATTATCTCTTTTTTGGCTATTCCTGTTGTACTTCAGATAGCAGAACAAAAAAAGCTATTCGATTTGCCAGACGAAAGAAAAATTCACACACTACCTGTTGCTTCTTTAGGGGGCGTTGGCATTTTTGGTGGATTTTTATTAGCCAGTCTTTTATCTATTCAGGGTTATATCAATCCCGAGTTCCAATATTTTTTCGCAGCAGCAATTGTAATTTTCTTTTTGGGGTTAAAAGATGACCTCATGGTGCTTTCTGCCACTAAAAAATTTATTGGGCAAATGATCGCAGCATCGATCCTTATTCATTTAGGGGGTATCAGGCTTGATAGTATGCACGGTCTTTTCGGTTTTGAAACCTTACCCGAAGCCTTCAGCCTGGCTTTATCTTATTTAACTATAATTGTAGTAATCAATTCATTTAATCTCATTGATGGTGTGGATGGATTAGCTGGTACATTGGGTACATTAACCATGCTTTCTTTTGGTACGTATTTTTTTGCAATTGGTCAGGAGGCTTATGCTCTTATGGCTTTTGCTTTAGCCGGAAGCCTGATCGCTTTTTTAATTTTTAATCATAGCCCTGCAAAAATTTTCATGGGGGATAGCGGGTCATTAATGGTTGGGCTTGTCAGCTCAATCATGGTTATAAAATTTATTTCACTTGCCGATTCTCAAGATGTAGCCATTCCTATTCAGAATGCAGTTGTTGTTGGTTTCGCAATATTAATAGTGCCTTTGCTTGATACGCTTCGGGTTTTTAGCGTACGGATATTTAACGGACAATCGCCGTTTACACCCGATCGGAATCATGTACATCATTTATTGCTAGATCGTGGTCTTAGCCATACTGCCGTTACCATTATTTTAGCTTCTGTTAATATTGCTTTTATTCTCTTTGCTCTACTGGCAAAAGGATTAGGTACCACATGGCTCATGCTTACAATGGTTTCAATTGCCTTCATTGGTCTTGGAATTTTATATTACAGTAAGCCCAAACGCAGATTGGTGGTGGCAAAAAATATAAATGGAAAAGCAGAATTGAAAACAACTACCAAAGTTGTGACGCTTACTAAAGAAACTGCAACAGCCAAATAATAAAATTTATAAAATAATTAAGTGCCGGACGATAGAATATCTTCCGGCATTTTTTTTTTCATACAGGCAGTTTTGTTAGATTTGCTATGTTCTATTTAGCAAAAAAAAAATAAAATCGTATGTCAGAAGATATTTCCTCAATTAAAGCGAATGCTGCGGACCACATGCAAAAAGCTATTGCACACCTGGAAGCCGAGCTGGTAAAAGTAAGAGCCGGTAAGGCTTATCCCCAAATGGTTGATGGAATAATGGTGGATTATTATGGCAATCCTACGCCTATAAATCAGGTAGGAAATGTGAGTGTAATGGATGCAAGAACTCTTAGCATTCAACCCTGGGAAAAAAATATGCTGCAGCCAATCGAAAAAGCAATCATGCAAGCTAACATCGGCATCACGCCACAGAACGATGGAAATATTATCCGTCTTTTTTTACCACCACTAACTGAAGAACGTAGAAAAGAATTAGTAAAGAGATGTCATGGTGAAGGGGAGCATTGCAGAATAGCTATCCGCAATATCCGCCGCGATGCAATTGAACATATAAAAAAGTTACAAAAAAGCGGATTGAGCGAAGATGCAGCCAAGGATGCAGAAGCAGATGTTCAGGCATCTACCGATAAATTTACGGCTGCAGTAGAAAAACATTTAAGTGTAAAAGAAAAAGAGATAATGGCTGTTTAGCAATAAGGGATATAAAAAACAAAAGACTGTTTTGTTTTTGAATTCATTTATGCTTTTATAAATGGGTTATTTCCCCAAATCTTTCAGTAAATTATTTGCTTCCTTTTTCTCAGGCCTATTGGCAAGAAATACTCCCAGCAATATTATTCCCAGACAAAGAAACTCAACCCAATTTATTATCTCTCCATCTGCCATACCCCAAATAATAGCAACGAAAGGAATACCATACGTAACTAATGAAGCAAATAAGCCGCCTGCCCTTTTTACTAAAATATAAAAAAG
>JANOFP010000156.1:0-4759 GCA_031413675.1 Bacteroidota bacterium | reverse complement strand
GGTTGTTGACCAACAATTGCACCCGTTGGCTTATCATTAATATAAAAATTACCAGCAGCATTTCTTAGTTTGTTTGTCGCCAGTTCAATCGAATTTCTATCATTAGAAATGATAGCTCCCGTTAAAGCATAAGGTGAAGTCGAATCTAACAGCTCCAATGTTTTTTCGAAACTATTGGCTGGATAAATATAAACAGTTAGCACGGGTCCAAAAATTTCTTCACACATGGTTACATACTTTGGATTTTTTGCTTCAATGATTGTTGGCTGAATAAAATATCCTTCTTTTTTATCGCACTTCCCTCCCACCCAAATTTCTGCTTTCTCATCTTTTTTTGCATTATCGATATAGCGTTTGATATTATCAAAACTTTTTTCATCTATTACTGCATTGATAAAATTGGTGAAATCTTCCGGGCTTCCCATTTTAAAACTTTTTACTCCGGCTATCAATTTCTTTTTTACTTCTTCTGCAATGTTAGATGGAATATAAGCTCTTGATGCAGCCGAACATTTTTGTCCCTGAAATTCAAATGCACCTCTTAACAAGGCAGTAGCTACTACATCAGGTTCTGCACTTTTATGAGCTATTACAAAATCTTTACCTCCTGTTTCCCCAACTATTCTTGGATACGATTTATACATTGACATATTCTTACCGATCGTTTCCCACATATTATTAAACACACCGGTGCTCCCGGTAAAATGAACTCCGGCAAAATCACGATGATTGAAACAAACCCTGCCCATTGTGGGGCCATCCACATAAATTAAATTGACAACTCCATCCGGTAAACCTGCTTCTTTAAAAATACGCATCAGCATTTGAGCAGAATAAATCTGTGTATTTGCAGGTTTCCAAACAACAACATTACCACACATAGCCGCAGATGTAGGAAGGTTGCCGGCAATTGCTGTAAAGTTGAATGGTGTAATTGCTAAAACAAATCCTTCCAGCGGACGATACTCCATTCTGTTATGCATACCCGGACCACTAATAGGTTGTTGTTTGTAAATATCACTTAGGAAATGAACATTGAATCGTAAGAAATCTATCAACTCACATGCAGCATCAATCTCAGCCTGGTAAGCATTTTTGCTTTGACCAAGTATTGTTGCTCCGTTTATATAGCTACGATATTTTGTTGCCAGCAAATCTGCAGCCTTTAAAAATATACCTGCACGGCTTTCCCAGCTCATTGCAGCCCATGATGCTTTAGCAGCCAGTGCTGCTTCTATTGCCTGGTGAACATGCTTCTCTTCACCTGCATTGAAATGGCCAAGGGTATGAGCAATTTCATGTGGCGGATGCATAGAAATCTTATTTTTTGTACGCACTTCTTTATTGCCAATGTACATGGGCACATCTATCTGCTCACTCTTTAATAAAGCAAGTGTTGCTTTTAAAGTTTCTTTTTCTTTACTGCCAGGCGCATAAGAAAGTACTGGTTCATTTACTGGCATCGGGTATGAGAAATAACCAAGATTCATATTGAAAGTTTAAAATGTAAAAAATATTTTCACGCAAAGGTGCAAAGTTTAATACATAAGAACGCAAAGAAATCTTTGTGACCCTGCCTACATGCAGGCAGGTTTGCTTCTAATCGGCTTAGCAAGAAACCCTAACTCTCCGCTTCTTTCTCACTCATCAAATACGCTTTTATAAATCCATCCAATTCGCCATCCATCACAGGTTGTACATTACCTACTTCAAAATTAGTCCGGTGATCTTTTATCATTTTATAGGGATGGAAAACATATGAACGGATTTGTGACCCCCATTCTATTTTTTTCTTGGTGGAATTTGTTGCATCTTTTATAGCCTGTCGTTTACGCAATTCTTCTTCATACAAGCGGCTCTTTAGCATTTGCATTGCCAATTCACGATTACCTAACTGACTTCTATCCTGCTGGCAAACGACAACGATACCCGTGGGTAAATGCGTTAACTGAACTTTTGTTTCTACTTTGTTTACATTCTGTCCACCTGCACCACCGCTTCTTGATGTTTCCATTTTTACATCGGCTGGTTTTATTTCTATATTAATAGAATCATCCACCAATGGATAAACAAACACGGAAACAAAAGAAGTATGTCTTCGTGCATTACTATCAAAAGGTGAAATACGAACCAACCGATGCACGCCACTTTCTGCTTTTAAAAACCCATATGCAAATGCACCATCAAATTGATAAGTACATGTTTTTATACCTGCACCATCACCCCATTGCCAATCAAGCTCAGTTACTTTCCATCCTTGTTTTTCGCCATACATTCGATACATACGGGCAAGCATCTCTGCCCAATCCTGGCTTTCGGTACCGCCGGCACCTGAGTTTATTTGTAATACCGCTGGCAATTCATCTTCGGGTTCATTCAATGTAGCTTTGAACTCAGCTTCATCAAGCATCGCAATCGCTTTATCATACGCCAGCTTTGTTTCCTCTTCTGTAGCATCTCCAGCTTTCCAGAATTCAAAAAGCACAGTAAAATCTTCTACGGATGATTCAGTAGTCTCATAAAGTTTTACCCAGTACTCATTTACTTTAGCATTCTTGAGAATTTCGGTAGCTCTTTTGTTGTCATCCCAAAATCCGGGACTTAACGAAAGCTGCTTGTCTTCTTCAATTTTATATCGTCGGTTATCGACGTCAAAGAAACCTCCTTACCCCGGCAGAGCGGGACCGCATATCCTGTAATTTTTCGATTGTCATGTTGGCGAAGATAAAGGAATTGAATGAGGATTTTGTACCAAGCAGAAGTGCTACAATGATCGTCTGTTGCGCCTGCCTGCACGAAGCCGTTTCGGCGAAGGCAGGTCGCACACTTCAGGGTTCTGTAATTCTTTTCAACTTTTAGCAAGTTACTTAGACTATTTACAAGTTCTGTAATTATAGTCATCGACTTTTATATGATAAGACTTAAATTAGTGCCTTCTTTACTTCATACAAATAAATACAATGAATACTTCCCGTAGATCTTTTATTAAAAACACCGGCATCCTGATTACAGCATCTTCATTAGTTTCTAATAAATTTTTTGACACCTCAAAAAAGAATGAACTACTCGGCATTCAACTCTATTCCGTTCGTGATGATATGAAACGGGATCCGCTGGGCACATTAAAACAACTGGCCGAGATGGGTTATAAAAACGTAGAGCATGCCAACTATATTGATAGAAAATTTTATGGATATGCATCAAATGAGTTTAAAAAAACACTGAATGATCTTGGACTAAAAATGCCAAGCGGGCATACCGTAATGAGTCCGAAACATTGGGATGACGCAAAAAAAGATTTTACTGACAGCTGGAAATATACGGTAGAAGATGCGGCTGTTATGGGACAACAGTTTGTCATCAGCCCTTCAATGAGTACAGATGCAAGAAAAAACTATGATGAACTTTTAAAGTTCATGGAAGTATTTAATAAGAGCGGAGAGCTTTGTCAAAAATTCGGAATGAAATTCGGTTATCACAATCATGATTTTGAATTCAGTGAAAAACTAAATGGCGAAACACTTTATGATATTATACTTAAAAATACAGATGGAAAACTGGTAATGCAGCAATTGGATATTGGCAATCTTTATAATGGTGGCGCAAAAGCAATTGACTGGGTAAAAAAGTATCCTGGTCGTTTTGAATCACTGCATGTGAAAGATGAAATAATTGCAAATGTTGGTAATGAAAAATATGAAAGTACTATCCTTGGCACCGGCATCGTGAATGTAAAAGATGTGATTGACATGGTAAGAAAGAATTCTAAAGATGTTCATTATATCATTGAACAGGAATCATACCAGGGCAAGACGCCAATAGATTGTGCTAAGGAAGATTTAGCCATTATGAAAAAATGGGGCTACTAAGTATTTTTTTTGCCGACTCCCCTTATCTACGCCATATAATTATATATAAAATTTTTTGTTGTTGCTCTACAGATCAACAATAACAGGTTATCATTTCCTTGAAACTCTTAAATCAATATTTTCATTTCACTGTAACTTAACAACAGAAGGTGCTATACCAAGTGCTTTATTCCCGGACACTAAATTATTTCCAGCAGAATTAATCTTTCCCGTGCCTTGAAAAGCCGTATTATTAAAGGATATTGTATTACCGGATAAATAAATCGTTGCTCCTGCTTGTACAACCATCCCATTGTTACAGCCCGAAATAATTGAATTGCTTACTGTGACCTGGCCTCCAGCCAAATTGATTCCTGTATTATTTATGTTCTGGAACCGACACCTGTCTATCACTACAGAGCCAGAAGGAATCATGATGCCAATTGCATCATTTGCATTGTGAAAGGTTACATCACTGATCGCCACATTCGTTATTGCAGTTGAATTAATATCAATTCCTTTATCAGAAAAATTAGAAAGAATACATTTTTCTATATTCAGTTTTTTAACAGCGAGTACACGGATGCCATTTATACCCAATGTTGTGCCTGTTCCATTCACCGAGAAATTCCGGATTGTAACTAATCCATCCGGAGCATTAATAATAAATCCGTTCGTTGCGCTTGACAAAACTGAACCTATTACGCCACCGCCATCAATCGTGATTGATTTTGTAATGGTGACAGCGCCAAATCCGCCCGGGTCGAGAATATTGATTTCTCCGCCTGTAGCAGTTTTACTAATAGCTCCGGCAATTGTTTTACAAGGTGCGGTACGGCTGCAGGGATTCGCATCATCACCCACACCAGATACCCAGGTACGGGTTGCCTGCGAAAAATTTTGCGTGAAAG
>JANOFP010000155.1:0-7325 GCA_031413675.1 Bacteroidota bacterium | reverse complement strand
GACAATATTCTGGGCGATAAATCGATTTATTCAATCTATCCGTTCAATAAAAATTATTATCTCTCCACAGGGTTGGGTGTGGTGGTGATTAATGGTGAAAAAAATGAAGTGAAAGATTCTTGGTTTATTGGTAATGGTGGAAATAAAGTAAAAATAAATGGCTTTACTTCCGATGCATCTTTTTTTTATGCCGCTACAGAGGAAGGTTTAAAAAGAGCTTCGATAAATAACCCCAATCTTTCTGATTATAATAACTGGCAGTTATTGAGTGGTGCAAATGGATTGTCAACTGGAAAGGTGACTGATATTGTTTCAATTCAAAATAAAGTGCTTGCTTTAAAAAATGATTCACTGTTTGTATTAAATGGCAACAACTGGAATTTATTTTATCAGGATAACCTCAGGGTGATAAATATAAATGTTTCAGGCAATAAAATTTTATTATGTCAGCGATTGTTGAATGGTCAGAGCCGTGTAACTATTTTAAATGCTGACGGAGCAATTGCTGCTACGTTAAATCAGCAAACGGGACTTTCATTACCACGCAAAGCAATTGTTTTTAACAACGATTACTGGATAGCTGACTCAACAGAAAGTTTAACACATTTCAATACTTCATTGGTTGCACAATACAAACTCAATTCCCCGGAATCAATAGCAACAGGAGAAATAAAATTTGTGAAAAATAATTTTTATGCAACAGCCGGTGCTGTAAATAATTCCTGGATTGCTCAAAACAACCGCAACGGTTTTTTTTATTTTAAAGAAAATGAATGGACCAATCTTAACAGAAACAACCGTCAGCAATTAGATTCGTTGCCGGATTTTATTTCAATTGCTATTGATAATCGAGATGAAACAATTTGGGCTGGCTCTTTTGGTGGTGGGCTGATACATATAAAACCTGATAATAGTTTGGAAGTTTTTAAACAAAATTCCCCAATCCGCTTTGATGTAAATGAAATTTCTAAATATAAAGTTTCAGGGCTTGCATTTGACAACGATTATAATTTATGGGTTTCAAATTTTGGGGCAAGCTTTCCCTTACATGTAAAAAAGAAGGATGGTAGCTGGAAAAGTTTTTCAACTCCTTTTTCATTGCCGGGCAATCGTGTTGCACAAATACTGATTGATGATAATAATTTCAAATGGATTGTTTCGCCATTAGGCAATGGATTGATTTGTTTTAATGATAACAACACGATAGATAATTTATCTAATGACAAATGGAAATTGTTATCGTCGGGTGGCGGTAATGGAAATCTTCCATCACCGGATGTGTTATGTGTTGAAAAAGATAAGGAAGGATTTATTTGGGTAGGAACTACAAACGGTATCGGAGTTATTCAATGTGCATCCGATATTTTTTCACCTACCGGGTGTGATGCTATCTTGCCTATTGTACAGCAAGGAAATTTTGCAGACTATCTTTTTAAAGGCGAAGAAGTAAAAAGTATTGCAACAGATGGAGCAAACCGCAAATGGGTGTCAACAAAAAAAGGGGTGTGGCTGATCTCTGCTGATGGCGAAAAAGTAATTTATAATTTTAATGAAAGTAACAGCCCACTACTTAGCGATGATGTAAAACAAATAACGATAGATGGTAAAACAGGGGAAGTGTTTTTTGCAACAGCAAATGGTATCTGTTCATTTCGAAGTACTGCAACTGAAGGAATAGAGAAAAATGAAAATATTTTAGTGTTTCCGAATCCAGTGCCACCGGGTTTCAGCGGTACCATTGCTATCCGCGGTGTAGTAAATAATGCAATTGTAAAAATTACAGATTTGAATGGACGATTGATTTATCAAACCCGTGCTTTAGGCGGGCAAGCTGTGTGGGATGGAAAAGATTATCGGGGCAGAAGAATTGAAAGCGGTGTTTACCTGGTTTTAATAAGTGATGACGGAAGAACACAAAATGCCTCAACGAAAATTATTTTTATTTCAAAATAAAATCATTGCCTGGAAACCTGCATAAAACAAAAGGGATTGTTCTCCGTACGGTTAAGTACGGTGAAACCAGTATCATCGTTCTGATTTTTACAGAAAAATTCGGGATACAATCGTATTTGGTAAATGGGGTAAGAACTTCTTCAAAAAAAGGAAGTGGCAAAGCAAATCTTTTTCAACCGGCAGCCATTTTAGATTTAGTGGTGTATCATAATGAACTGAAGCAACTGAATCGTATTAAAGAATTCAAATGGTCGCATCTGTATCAAAATATTTTCAGTGATGTGCCCAAAAATTCGGTTTCCTTATTTATGGTGGAGCTGCTCACCAAATGTTTAAAACAGCCGGAAGTAAATGAAGATTTATTTCATTTCTGCGAAGATGCATTTATACATCTGGATGAAAGCAATACAGCTGTGATGGCAAATTTTTCTTTGTATTTCGCATTACATCTTTCATCATTACTGGGTTTTCAAATACATGATACATACACAAACGAAAAACATTTTCTCGATTTGATGGAAGGAAGTTTTATTGGTAATGAACCAGCTCATCCGCATTTTATAGAAGGTAAATATGCTGAGCTTACTTCCGAACTATTGAAAACAATGCGACCAGAAGAACTGGAACAGATAAAACTCAACCACGATATAAGAAGAAAGTTGTTAGATGCTTATCAACTGTTTTTTGCATTACACGTACAGGAGTTTGGGATTATGAAAACATTGCCAGTGCTGAGGGAGGTGCTAGGTTAATTTCTTAGAAGATGAAAAATCATTTTCAATCAAACAGAGTCCCGGCTTCTTCCCTTTTTCAAAACTCCCCAACTCATCATCCCATTGCAATGCTTTAGCTCCGCTGCTTGTTGCCCATTGTAAAATAGTTTCAACTGCCTGATCGTATTCCATCCGCCAGCTGGCGGATGGAATACGTAACAAAGACTTCATCTCATTTGAAATACTCAACTGCCAATTGCTGCTGTAGCTATCCGTACCTAAAACAATATGACAATTATGCTTGATAAAATTTTCAACAACCGGTGTTTTGTTTTCGATATAAAGATTTGCATTTACACAAAAGCAATAAACTAATTTTAATCCATTAGCAGCAGCATATTCATTTGACCATACAATATCTTCTTCAGGCATGAATGTATTATGGATAAGGAAAATAGTCTGACCATTATTAAAATATGGCAATACCGAACGGATACTACTTTTTCCCGTTACAGGAAATGGTGATTCATTTATTCCGAAGATCTTAAACAGTTTTAAATATTCGCCGCCACCGGTTTTATATAATACATCTTCTGCCGGGTGCTCTTGGTTATGGATGGAGATGATTTGGTTTTTGGTTGCTTCATTAATCAGTCGAAAAGTTTTAGGGCTAATGGTGTATGGTGCATGAGGAACAAGGGATGTCCGGTGCCGGGTTTCAGATGTCTGGAGTGATGACTCCATTTTTTCCGCTATTGTTTTAAATTGAGCAAAATTTTCATCAGCTTTTTCATCCGTAAAGCTTAATACTTCTACAAAATTCTGCCAGTATATTTTACTTTTACTTTTTACAATCGTAGTATCTGCTGTATTACCAATATCTCCAACAGCAACAATTCCGTTGTCAAACATTTCTTTTTCTGCCTTTATTATTTCCTGCTGAATGACTTCGGGAGCAAATCCTCTTTTGGTTACAACTGAGCAAAGAAACTCTATCAACCCGGTGTGAGGTGGTATTACATTTTTTAAATGGCTTAATTCAAGATGGCAATGGCAATTTATCAATCCGGGTGAAAGGATGCCGTCTAATGTTTCAATATCATCGCCAGCTTCTGCTTCATTTACGATTGCTTCTACTTTTCCTTCAGTATCGGTTATAAGAACTTTTTCATTGCCAAGTAAATGATAGCCATCAAATAAATTATCTGCTTTGAATTTTCGGTATGCCATGAGTTGTTTTCTTTTAACTTTGCTGCCCCTGAATGGAACTAACGAACCGGGTAGAGGCACTGCATAATGTTCAATAGAATTACAGAACGTACAAGAGTGCGACGCAACGGAAGTTCAATAGTAGCAATTCAGCCGGGTTCATAAAAATAAAACTTTACATGTTAGATAAATTAGAAGCGATAAAAGGAAGATTTGAGCAGTTGGGAATAGCACTTACCAATCCCGACATTGTGAGCAACAACAGAAAATTTGCTGAAACAAGTAAGGAATACCGCAGCCTGGAAAAAATTGTAAACGCATATGAGGAGTATAAAAAAATACTGGACGATATTGTTTTTTATAAAGAAGCGTTGAATGGCGATGATGAAGAAATGCGTGAATTAGCAAAAGCCGAAGCTCCGGGACTTGAAGAAAAGAAAGTTCAACTGGAGGCTCATATCCGGCAATTGCTGATTCCGAAAGATCCGCAAGATGATAAAAATGCGATTATTGAAATACGAGCCGGCACGGGTGGTGATGAAGCAAGTTTATTTGCCGGCGAGCTACTGAGAATGTATATGCGTTATTGTGAAAGAAGAGGGTGGAAGACTGCTATACTAAGTGAGAGTGAAGGATCGGTTGGTGGTTACAAAGAAGTGCAATTAGAAGTTACGGGTGATGAAGTTTATGGAATTTTAAAATTTGAAAGTGGCGTACATCGTGTACAGCGGGTACCGGAAACTGAAGGTAGCGGTCGTGTACATACATCGGCTGCAACAGTAGCTGTAATGCCGGAAGCTGAAGAAGTGGATTTTGAATTGAACCCAGCAGATGTAAAAATGGAAACATCAAGAAGTGGTGGCGCAGGTGGGCAAAATGTAAATAAAGTGGAAACAAAAGTAATGTTGACACATATTCCAACAGGTACAGTGATAGTTTGTCAAACCGAACGATCACAATTAGGAAACCGGGAAAAAGCGTTTGGAATGATGCGAACAAAATTATATGAAGAGCAGGTACGAAAGCAGGAGGATGAAATAGCACGTCACCGGAAAAGTTTGGTTAGCACTGGCGACCGTAGTGCAAAAATCAGGACGTATAATTTTCCCCAGGGTCGTGTTACCGATCATCGTATCGGGCTTACACTTTATAATTTACCGGAGGTGATGAATGGTGGAATAAAAGAAATATTAGAAGCATTGCAGTTTGCCGAAAATGCTGAAAAATTGGCGAGGCAGAACTAAAATTATTACAAACTGCAACCTTTTACGATAAAAAAACTATCTTGATTTTCTAAAAATTTTAAAACATGCTAGACAAATTATTTGATCTTGTAAAAGGATTTGGACAAAAAACAGTGGTTGAAAACACCGAAGTACCTAATGAACATAATGACGATGTAATGGCAGAAGCGACCAGTACCGTGGCAGGTGGTTTAAGAAATGTAATGGCTGGTGGTGGTCTGGAAAGTATCATCAGTCTTTTTCAAAACAGAAATCAATCGAATGCTGGTGGCAGTACTGGAACGAATAGCTTACTTAAAAATCCGATGGTGAGTATGATGGTGGGCCATCTGATAAGTAAACTTACAGGTAAGTATAAAATGAATACAGCATCGGCAAGTAATGTGGCAACGAATCTTATTCCAAATGTATTGGATGGCCTTATTCAAAAAACACAGGACCCCAATAACAGCGATTTTACATTGGATAAATTGATTGGTTCATTAACTGGTGGCGGTGATGTTACACCTCAACAAGGCGGCGGTGGTTTTAATTTTCAAGATCTGATCAGCAAGTTTACCGGTGGTGGAAATGGTAGAAACGATGGCGGTGCCAGCAGTGGTGGTTTCAATATTCAGGATATCATCAGCAAAGTAACCGATGGGGCAAGAAATAATATTGGTAATCAGAATCAATCAGGCAGTGGAGGTGGCTTGTTTGATTTGATAAAAGGGTTTATAAAATAATTTTATTGTACAAAATATTACTACCGCAATCCTTTGCAGAAAGGTTTGCGGTTTTTTTTGGCTTGAATATTGTCTTTTCTTTGACATTCTATGATAGCATACGATTTTATCTTTGTCATGGAAATGCAAATATTCTTTTGAACCGGGTTACATTTTGGTTGATATGGAATAAACTTACAAGTTCCTTGAATTAGTATCAGAGATTACAGCAAGAATTGGAGATTTTACGAGTGATTGAAAAGTGGAAATACGAAAAGGAGAGCTTTAATTTTTCATTAACACTGGTTTTGATACTAATGGCAATAGATTTGCGTTTATAGATTATAACTTTTTAAACAACATATTAAATTTTCTCATAAGCAGTTAGTTTTGGTTGCGACCCCTGTCTCTACAGGGGTCTATTTTTTTGTAGAAGTTCCAAACCATTTTACTGCAAGCAACCATCCTGCAAAACATCCAACGGCATCTGCAATTATATCTCCGGTATCAAACGATCGGTTAGGAATAAAATACCGCTGGACAAACTCCATAATAATACCATAAACGAGAGCAAGAACAGCAATAGTTGAAAATATCTTAAGTAGGCTGGGAACGGAATATTTTTTTTGCATTCCCCAACAAAATAAAAAAACCAATATACCGAACAGACCGATATGCACCCATTTGTCAAACCAAATTTTGTCTAACCAGCTTTCTGTTGGAAAAGATGAACCAGGTAATGTGAGGAGCACGGTGGAGATAAGAAACCAGCCAATGCCAGGAATGATTGAAGGCTTAATTTTTTTCAAGAATATTTTTTGCAATGATAACTGAAGATCGAAGAAAAAAGAAAATCATTTTTAAAAAAAGAAAGGGTCTCGAAAGAGACCCTTTAACCAACTATAGAACCAAAACCACCTAAGTGGCATTGTATTCTTAAATACGATGGGTTTAATAAATCAGATTTGAGAAAGTGAAAAAGATTAAAGATTGCCAAGCACATACATAGTCCCTTTTGGAGTAAGATTGCCACCTTTGCTTTCGAGTGTTATGGCAAATGCCTGGGCATTCTGAACGTTCTTTGCTTTTATAAGTAAGCGTTTTTGCTTCGCAAAAAATTCATTGTCTATCAAACCTAAATCAATGGGTTTGCCATCAAGCAAAGCCCAGATTTGATATTGTTTATCAGAAGCTGGTTTGGGAAGATTATTTACCAATAAATAAACATCGTGTGATGCGGTATCCCAATAAACTGTTGTTATAGCTTGAGGTGCAGCTTCCAAACCTTTTAAAGACGCAATTTTGAAGGAGGGATTTGGTTCGATGATGTTTTTCATATCCTTCTCAAAATCTGCAAGCTTTGCCACATAAATTTCTTTTTCGCTGGTAAGATTTTTATTCTTTGTATAAAGGGAATATTCAAGAATACATATCAAGCGGCATAGTAGAAAGCTATGTAATGGGCATTGCCAATGTTCAGGAACAGGCTGAGTTTGAAAAAA
>JANOFP010000154.1:0-2401 GCA_031413675.1 Bacteroidota bacterium | reverse complement strand
GACAATCCATTTGCACCACTAAGCAATTGCCAGTTGTTATAATCAGAAAGAGCAGGATTATTAATCGAAGCTCTTTTTAATCCTTCCTCAGTAGCAGCATAAAAAAAAGATGCATCGGAAGTAAAGCCATTTACTTTTACTTTATTTCCGCCATTGCCAATAAACCATGAATCTTTTACTTCATTTTTTTCACCATGAATAACCACCACACCCAACCCGGTGGAGAGATAATAATTTTTATTGAACGGATAGATTGAATAAATCGATTTATCGCCCAGAATATTGTCCAGTTTAATATCTGGTATATTATAAATATCATTTTTGTAAATAATATCAATATTGCTGTTCTTATATGCAATCAGCAATTTTTCATTCGCTATGTCATATTGAATTGTACTGATACCGGTTTCACTCAATCCGGTTATTTTGCTAAGCCGCTCTACAGAATTTTCAATTACATCAACACTAAACAAACTATAAGGAGTGGCTGCAAATATTTTGTTACCTCCTGCAGTTATATCAATAGCAGATTTGTATGGCAAATGTTCCCGCCATAAACCAATTGGTGGTATTGGTTGTTGTGCTAAAGCTTTAAATGCAATCAGAAATAATAAAAAAAACAGATTCCTTTTCACAGTTCAAATGTAGAGTAAAGGCGTAAACTCTGTTATGGATTTTATTATGTTTCTTTGCGACTCATCATCGGAGGTATGCCAAACCTGATAGTTATTTCCGATACGCTAAATATTTTTGCAGGCATGGCATACCTGTTGAAAGCAATTAAAATATTATGTGGAGAAGCTTAGGAAAGTTTATTTTAAAAAACAGAATTGTATTATTAATAGTCGTAGTTGCAGCCACCCTGTTTATGGGCTATCATGCAAAGCAGGTGCAACTGAGTTATGAATTTTCAAGAGCCATTCCGGTTGATAATCCCAAATACAAAGCCTATCAGGAATTTAAAAAACAATTTGGCGAAGATGGAAATCTGCTGGTTATCGGTATTCAAACAGATCAGTTTTTCAGTCAGGATCTATTTAATTCCTATTACACACTTCAACGAAATATCAAAAAAATAAACGGTGTGGAAGATATCATTTCCATTCCTTCGGCAGTTAACCTGGTAAAAAATGCAGAGACAGAAAAACTAAAAAGTGAAAACATTTTTCCAGATAAAAGTCTTACACAAGCCGAGATTGACAGTTTAAAAACCATTTTTCTCAACCTTCCATTTTACCGTGAATTGCTTTATAATCCCGATACCTATTCATGGTTGATGGGTGTTCGCATAAATAAAACAATACTGAATTCAAAAAACAGAATTGAATTAGTTGCTGAGATAGAAAAATATGCAAATGCATTTGGCACATCTAATAAATTAGCAATTCATATAAGCGGATTGCCGTTAATAAGAACACAGATTGCAACACGTATTGCAAAAGAAATGAGCTGGTTTCTGATGGTATCAATAATTCTTTCAGCAATTATCCTTTTACTATTCTTCCGCTCTATTACTTCTATGTTGCTTTCATTGGGTGTGGTAATTATTGGTGTGGTGTGGAGCCTTGGCACCATGCACCTGCTGGGTTATAGCATCACTTTGCTTACGGCTCTTATTCCCCCTTTAATTGTTGTAATCGGTATTCCAAATTGTATTTATTTTTTAAATAAATATCACACTTCCTATACCGGGCATACCGATAAAAGATCGGCACTTATCAATATGGTTGAGCGAATGGGCATTGTTACCCTGTTTTGCAATCTGGCTGCCGCCATTGGGTTCGCAGTTTTTGCTTTAACAAAAAGCGAAATATTAAAAGAGTTTGGAATAGTAGCCGGCATCAACATTCTATTTTTATTTTTTATTTCACTGGCATTAATTCCTATCGTATTAAGTTTTTTGCCATCGCCAAAAGACCGGCACACAAAATATCTTGTCAATCCATTTTTAAATCGTTGGTTAGACAGATTGGAATTGTGGAGCCTGAATCACCGGAAAATAATTTATACGGTAACGGTAGTTCTGGTAGCCGTATCGGTTATCGGAATTTTTAAATTAAAAAGTGTAGGCTATATCGTGGATGATATTCCCAAGTCGGATAAAATTTATACAGACCTGAAATTTTTTGAAAAAAATTTTAAAGGTGTAATGCCTTTAGAAATAGTAGTAGATACAAAAAAGAAACGCAGTGCAATAAAATTTGATAACCTGATTCGTATTGATTCCCTTTCATCCTATCTCTCAACTTTTTCTGAAATAGCCCGGCCGTTAAGTATAACTGAAGGCTTAAAATTTGCGAAACAGGCTTTTTTTGAAGGTGATAGCAGTAGTTATTCCATGCCTGCTGAATATGATTTACCGGCCTTATCAGAATACTTAAGTTTCAAATCGGATAGTAGT
>JANOFP010000153.1:0-3768 GCA_031413675.1 Bacteroidota bacterium | reverse complement strand
GATCAAATAAGCCAGGGGGTAGTGAAATTTGATAAAGGACCTAACAATAAAATTTTTCTAAAAACAATCTCTTATGCCGAGTATGCTAAAGATTCTACATCGCCGATGTTTACAGCGTTAGGTAATTCAAATCTTCAGCCAATTGCCGCTGCATTCGATATGAAATCTTTAGGAAAAGATTCGTCGGGTGCCGTAATAGATATTACAGATTATATAAGTGGGGATAATGAAGTATTGCACTTTTCAAGTGCTTTTAAAAATGTGTTGCGTGTTGGGTCAGTTCAGGCAGATAAATCGTATGTAATTTCTGTAAAAACATATCCAATTAATATTGAAATAAAAACATTGAAAACGTATGGAAGAATGCCAGCATTGCCAGGTACACCCGGTGGTGGTGGTGGAAATTTTACTTTTGAATTAAATAGTTCCTTGGTTTTATTGCCGAAGACTCCCATGCATGTTAGAAAATTTGATAATCGTGTCGGATATTTTACCGTAGGTTATACTGATTTTGATGCAAACCCTCAAGGTGTGGAAAATGTAGTATTGGCAAAAAGATGGAGACTAGAGCCTAAAGATGAAGATATAGCCAAATATAACAGAGGGGAATTGGTAGAACCTAAGAAACCAATTATTTATTATATAGATCCAGCTACTCCTAAAAAATGGGTGTCTTATTTAATTAAAGGTGTAAACGATTGGCAGGTTGCTTTCGAAAAAGCCGGATTTAAAAACGCAATTTTTGGAAAACTGGCACCTACAAAAGAAGAAGATAGCACTTGGAGTTTGGAAGATGCCCGTAATTCTGCAATTGTTTACAAGGCTTCAGATGTGGCGAATGCAAGCGGGCCAAGTACAGCTGATCCGAGAAGTGGTGAAATAATGGAAAGCCATATTAACTGGTATCATAATATAATGAGCATTCTTCGCAGTTGGTATTTTATTCAAACAGCCGCAGTTGATGCCACAGCACGAAAATTAATTTTTGATGATGCATTGATGGGACGTTTAGTTCAATTTGTTTCTTCGCATGAAGTGGGACATACTTTAGGGCTTCGTCATAATTTTGGATCAAGCAGCTCTGTACCAGTTGAAAATTTAAGAAACAAAGCCTGGGTAGCGGCAAATGGCCATACACCATCAATAATGGATTATGCACGGTTTAATTATGTGGCACAACCAGAAGATGGATTAAGTGGCGAAGAATTGATAGGTAGAATTGGTGATTATGATAAATGGGCTATTGAATGGGGTTATCGCTGGTTTCCGAAATTTAATAGTGAAGATGCTGAAAAAGAACATTTGAATAAATGGGTTATTGAAAAATTAAAAGATAGAAAAAATTATTGGGGAGATGGTGAAACCAATGGGGATGATCCAAGGAATCAAACTGAAGATCTAAGTAATGATGCAGTAATGGCTTCTACTTACGGCATTGCTAACTTGAAAAGAATTTTACCTAATCTTCAGACCTGGGCGAAAACAAATAATGAAGGGTATGGTGATTTAAATGAAATGTATGGTGAACTGCGTGGTCAGTTTAGGAATTACATGGGGCATGTAAGCCGCCAGGTTAGTGGAATTAATTTAAACCCAAAAACGGTAGAGCAAGAAGGGGCTGTTTATGAAACAGTGTCCGAAGTAAAGCAACGGGAAGCTGTTGATTTTATCAATAAACAATTGTTTATAACACCTGCATGGTTAGTTGACAGGGATATTTTCAGTAGAACTGGAACGAATGCTCTTACTACAATTGGGGGACTTCAAGATGGCATACTAAATCGTTTCTTAAGTGTGAGGACACTTACTAAATTAATCGATCAGGAAGCGGCATTGGGCGATAAGGCTTACCAGGTAACTGAATTATTATCTGATTTGAAAAAAGGAATCTGGAGTGAACTTGCTGCACGTAAAGCAACAGATGTTTACAGAAGAAATCTTCAGAAATCTTATATTAATATTATTGGCGATATACTGGCACCAACTTCTTCAGGAGGTGGTATTGTCATCAACTTTGGTGGTGCTGCTCCTGCTGGGTTATCTTTGGATAAGTCGGATATTAAAAGTATTCTAAGATCGCATTTAGCAACATTGCGTAGTGAAATAAGAGCTGCATCCACATCTATAACCGATGCAATGACCAAAATGCATCTTCAGGATGTTACGGTTCGAATTGATAACATTTTGGATCCTAAGTAATAAGATTGGCTAAAGATTTAATAATATTTGACAACGGGGTTTCTTTTGAAACCCCGTTTTTATTTCAAATGATGTTTGGAAGAGAACGGTCTCAAACCTATCTTTGCCGCCCCTTTCAAAAGGGTAGTTCTTTCATTCCGGTAACGATCGGAAATAGGAATAAACATTACTGAAGAGGCTCGTAAAGGAATCTGACTGTTCAGATTCGCCTCAAAGGTGTAATCTATTAAAGCATTTAAAATGCCAAAGGTAAAAACAAACTCCAGTGCCAAGAAACGTTTCAAAGTAACGGGTACGGGAAAAATCACTCATCAAAAGAGTTTCAAACGTCACATTCTGACGAAAAAATCAAAAAAGCGTAAACGTGTAATGGGCAAAGACGCCACCGTAAACAAAGCAAATATGAACTTTGTTAAGTTCCTGCTGCGCCTTAAATAATCATGAATCAGTCTGCTTCCGATAGCTATCAAGACTTCAGTCTGCATTCTGCCTTCAAATTTTAAATCAACAATTTTAAATTTTAAATAATTAAGATATGCCTCGTTCAAAAAATGCGGTTGCAAGTAAAGCCCGCCGGAAAAAAATACTAAAACAAGCCAAAGGATTTTATGGCAAACGTAAAAACGTTTATACCGTTGCTAAAAACGTAGTTGAAAAAGGAATGACCTATATGTTTGTAGGTCGTAAGTTGAAAAAAAGAGAATACCGCACCTTATGGATTGCTCGTATCAATGCAGCGGTTCGTGAAGAAGGAATGACGTATTCACAATTCATCAATAAACTTTCTAAAAAAGGAATTACGATGGATCGAAAAGTGTTGGCAGATATCGCAATGAATAACCCGGAGACTTTTAAAAGTTTAATAGCTCAGGTAAAATAATAAAGCACTCATTAAAATGATTAAACCGGCTTTGGGGAAAACTCAGCCGGTTTTTTGTTTTTTAAATATATGTAACCTATACTTTTGTAAGAATAATTAACAAACCAAATTTCAGAATGGATAACACTTACCTCGACCTCGTAAAGCAAACTTTTAAATTTCCTCAGGAAGGAATAGAAGTGGAAGATGGAAATCTTACATTCAATGGTATTGATTTAAAAGCATTGATTGCAAAATATGGCACGCCAATGAAAGTAAGTTATTTGCCAAAAATTGGGATGCAGATTAAAAAAGCGAGGACCATGTTTGCTGCGGCTATCAAAAAACATAAATATGAAGGCAAATACAATTATTGTTATTGTACTAAAAGTTCGCATTTCAGTTTTGTTGTGGAGGAGGCATTAAAGCAAGATATTAATCTTGAAACTTCATATGCTTACGATATTGAGATTGTAAAGAAATTGTATGCAAAAAGGAAAATTTCTAAAGACATCTTTATAATCTGTAATGGCTTTAAACAAAAAAATTATATAAGGCGAATTGCAGGATTGCTGAATTCCGGATTTACTAACGTTATTCCGGTATTGGATAATAAAGAAGAGTTAAGAGAATATGCAAAATCGGTTAAGGTTCCTTTTAAAGTGGGAATTCGTGTGGCTGCAGAAGAAGAACCTAATTTTCCTTTTTAT
>JANOFP010000152.1:0-17299 GCA_031413675.1 Bacteroidota bacterium | reverse complement strand
GCCACCTGCGAGGCGCGCGCCATGGCCGCACCGGCTTCGGCGTCGGGCATCGGATCCAGCCCCGGGATGTACAACTCAAGATCTTCCAGCAGGTGGCGGATCGTCTGCTCGACCCCGGGGTATGATTTAACTGCATATTTGTTTGCTCTTCCATTGCAGTTAATGCTTTGTGCTTTATGATACCTTCTTCATTCGGTCTGATGACTACTCCGGAAACTGATGATGAATACGGCAGAACACTCATCTGTTTATGATAATATTCTGAATTGCAAAAACGGTGTCCATCTTCTTTTATACCCTGCTGCGTTATTTTTAAATAGCCATTGGGCATTATTTCATGAATCAGATGCAGAACCGTTTCTCCTTTTTTATAAAAATGAATTTCAAAGCTGATACTGTCCGGGAAAGCAACCTGTACTTTATCGGCTAATTCTTTTTTTTCAAAATCATTCAATTCGCCATCAGCAAAAAGTTTATAATTAGAATCGAACGCATCATTTTCAAGGGTAACCCAATGATGACTGATGATAAGTTCTTTCTTTTTTTCAGACGTTTCAATTTTATAAATAGCACTTTTCGGTCTTTCGCCATTTTCATAAATCCCTTTTTCGGGAAAAAGCTGCCAGCTTGCTAAAAAATTATATGCTTGAATCATAATTAATTTTAAGAATATATCAGTGCAAAGATTTTGAATTCAGATGTATTAAACAAAACTGTTATGGTTGAATAATATGAATTTGAAATTTCAAGTTAATGGAGTTTTGTACTTATAATAGTAAAAACAGGTACCTGAATTTGAGGCTTGTCTTGCCGCGTCCGCCAACGGCGGAGAGGCAACTCAGAGACATCGAATTTGCAAAGACTTTTACTTTTAAAGCGACTTAAATAATTATTATCTCAAGAGATTCCTCGCAAAGCCTCGGAATGACAAATCTCATAATGTCGATACTTAATAATCCAACGGAATGACAAACTTCACAAAAGTAGTAACACAACAACCCATTAGAATGACAAACCTCACAAAGTAATAACTCAGCAATCCATTAGAATAACAAACCTCACTAAAGTAGAAACTCAGCAAACCATCAAGATGACAATACTTTGATAAATTGGTGATTCAGTACTTAGCTATAATTTATAAATCAAAAAAAGGTATTTACAATTTTTATGCAAACACCTTTTTAATAAAGTTCTAAAAAATATTTTTAATATCTGTAAGTCTCCGGTTTAAATGGACCTTCTTTGGTAATTCCCAGATAACTTGATTGTGCATCAGTCAATTCATCCAGTTCAACGCCAATTTTTCCTAAATGTAATCTTGCTACTTTTTCATCCAGGTGTTTGGGCAATACATATACTTTATTCTCATAATTTTTATGGTTCAACCATAATTCTATCTGAGCAAGAGTTTGATTGCTGAATGAATTGCTCATTACAAAAGAGGGATGGCCGGTAGCACAACCCAGGTTTACCAATCGACCTTCTGCAAGTATGATAATATCTTTTCCATCTATAGTATAGATATCAACCTGCGGTTTGATTGTATCTTTTGTATCACCATAGTTTGTATTTAACCATGCAATATCAATTTCTATATCAAAGTGGCCAATATTACAAACGATGACTTTATCTTTCATTAGTTTGAAATGTGCGCCGGTTATCAAATCGCGGCAACCACTTGCAGTTACTACAATATCCGCTTCTTTTACAGCGTCTATCATTTTCTTTACCTCAAAGCCGTCCATAGCAGCCTGCAATGCGCAGATCGGATCTATTTCAGTAACAATAACACGGCAACCTGCACCTTTCAAAGAAGCTGCAGAACCTTTACCCACATCTCCATAACCACCAACAACAGCTACTTTACCAGCAAGCATTACATCGGTTGCCCGGCGTATTGAATCAACCAACGATTCTTTGCAACCGTATTTGTTATCAAACTTAGATTTCGTAACCGAATCATTTACATTTATTGAAGGCATTGGCAACGTACCCTTCGCCACTCTTTCATATAAGCGATGAACACCGGTAGTTGTTTCTTCAGAAATACCTTTTACATGTTGTACTAATTCCGGATAGGTATCAAGTACCATATTGGTAAGGTCGCCGCCATCATCCAATATCATATTCAACGGACGATTAGCTGCACCAAAAAATAAGGTTTGTTCTATACACCAGTCAGCTTCTTCCTGTGATTGTCCTTTCCACGCAAATACACCAATACCTGCAGCCGCAATTGCAGCAGCAGCATGATCTTGTGTAGAGAAAATATTACATGAACTCCATTTTACTTCGGCACCCAATGCTATTAAGGTTTCAATTAATACAGCAGTTTGAATTGTCATATGAAGGCAACCTGCTACTCTTGCACCTTTTAATGGTTGTGATGGTCCGTACTCGGCACGGATACTCATTAAACCCGGCATTTCAGCTTCGGCTAATCTTATTTCTTTTCTGCCCCATGCTGCAAGGCTAATATCGGCTACTTTATAAGGAAGGCTGAAATCAATTGACTTAGATACTGTTGACATATTTAATATATTTTTTATTTCGGCGGCAAATGTACTATATATATTATAATAAACAGGGTTGAGATAGGTGTATTGATTGAATATTATTCACAATTTTTCCAATTTTAATATAGCACTGAATCGTGAATTACCGATAGTATATGTAAAAAAATCAGGATAGCTTTGTATTCTTATATTAATATCGATGTTTTCTTACGATACGGTAACTGAAGCACTGAGCGATTTAAAAAAAAGAAATTTTATTCTTGATTTCAACCTTTTAGAGAATTGCATCATCTGTAATGAGCAGAAATTTGATATTGATGATTTTGAGATTATAGAATTTTACCGTTTTGAAGGTGATTCGGATCCGGCAGATGAAGCAATTGTATATGCTATTGAATCGAAATCGGGTTTGAAAGGTGTGTTAGTTAGCGGTTATGGAATATCGGCAGAAGGAATGAGTGCAGAACTGGCAAAGAAATTGCAAGTACATAAAACTTTATAAAGACTTCAAATGAATAAATTAAAATTTTTATTACTGGTAAGCAGTAGTATTTTCTTTCAACAACTATTTGCTCAAACGGACAGTATCCGTTTAGTATGCCCTTTTGAAAATGGATCGGGTCGTGAACCGAAAGAAGCTTATACCTGGGATCCGCCGGATAAAAAAATAATAATGGTAACAAAATTGGATACACTTATCCGCAGTTGTGTAAATGCAACCGTTTCGAACGTAAACCCTACAGACGATGGAAGATTTGAAGTTGTCATTTATTATAAACAATTTTATTTCTGGTATTATGGCGTGGCTAAATCTTTTGTAAAAAGAGGCGATTTATTAAAAGCCGGTCAGCCATTGGGCATGTACATACCGGGCACAGAAATAGAATTCAGAATGTTTAAAAAAGAAGAGCCTATTGATCCGAGAAATTTATTAGATTGTAAAATGCCAAATGATGAGAAATAATTTTTAAATTATCTTTTTTTCCATCATATAATCATCCATAACGTAGCCATTGCCGATATCAAAATCAAATTCAAGTGTAACAGCAAAACCGAGCTTTTCATAAAAAAATTTTGCATTGTTGCGGCGGTTTACCTGTAATCGGAGGATTGTTGCACCTGCAGATTTTATCGTATTCATAATAGAATCCAACACAAATTTACCAGTTCCCTTTCCCTGTTGATTTGGTAAAATATAAATTTTATGCAACTTATAAATGGTAGGTTCGATTTCACTGAAGGAAGCAAAACCAACCGGCTCCTTATTTTCATAAACAAATATAAAACGGCAACCTTCATCTTTTATCTGGCGAAGTAATGATTTTTCACTGTACATCATTTCCAGCATATACTCTATTTGCTTCTTCGAAATAATAGAAGCATAAGTTTGCGGCCATATTTTAAAACAGAGTTCACGAATAAGTGGTATATCCGTTATTCCGGCTTCGCGGATGCTGAGCATTATTGATTGTGTTTTTAATTGCGGTTAAACACCCGTAAGAAAATTGCCCCGGATATAATCTACCACACTTACTAAGTTTTTTGTTTGTTCAAAAACTGCAAGCTGCCTGTCAGCTCCGGTTCCATTTTCAATTATTTTATTTACATGTGCCAAACGATGCCGGGAACCCAAATGATCAACCACGGGGTCAATAAACTCCAGCAATTCATTTAATAAAACTTTTGTACTCACTTCTTCTTCTTTTCCAAAATCAATCAGCTTTCCGTCGACACCATAACGGCTTGCACGCCACTTATTTTCATTGAGTACTGCACGGGAGTATTGAATAAAATTTAAATTCTTTGACCGTAACATATATATTCTTGCACAGATTGCCTGAAATAAAGAAGCGATTGCAATGGTTTCATCCACCGTCATAGGTACATCGCAAATTCTAAATTCAACGGTATTGAAAAATGGATGCACTCTCAAGTCCCACCAGATTTTTTTTGCATTATCAATACAATTTGTTTTTATTAAAAGCTTGACATAATTATCGTAAGCCTCAATGCTATCAAACGCTTCGGGAATACCCGTTCGAGGAAATTTATCAAAAACTTTTGTGCGAAAAGATTTATAACCTGTTTGCCTTCCTTCCCAAAAAGGCGAATTGGTACTCAACGCATAAATATGCGGTAAAAAATACCGGGTGGAGTTAGCAATATGATTTGCCATTTCCCGGGTTTGCATTCCAACATGTACATGTAATCCAAAAATCAAATTACTTCTTGCTGCTTCCTGAAGTTCGTTTACGAGTTCATTATACCGGTCATGGTCCGTTATCAACTGACTTTCCCAATGACTAAAGGGATGCGTACCTGCTGCTCCCATTGAAAAACCTAATCCATCCGCAATACCCGAAATCGTTTTTCTTAATGAGGCCACATCCATATACGCTTCGTCAGCATCGGCACAAATATCCGTTCCTACCTCCACAACCGCCTGGTGCATTTCAGCTTTTACTTTATCCTTAATTACTTTTTGTCCTTCATGAACTATTCTTTGTTCATGACTTTTTAACTCACGGGTTGCCGGATCCAACACCATGTATTCTTCCTCTACACCAAGGGTGAATGTTTTATAGTTTAATGTAGCCATAAATCTGTTTTATTATTAATTATTAATTAATAATTGTACTAATGTTAAACGAGGGATAATTTATTCGAACTTCTCTTCACATACTCACCCCAGGTAAGGTTATCTTCTCCTTCTTTGTTTGATAATGCTTTTTCAATTGCAAAATTTGCAGCAGTTTCCACCACCCATGCAAAATTTTCTTCACCTACACTGGTTACTTCTGCATCGGGTGCCGGGTTACAAAAATCAATAGCATACGGAACTCCATTTCGTAAGGCAAGTTCTACGGTATTAAAATCATAACCGAGATAATGACAAATACGCAAAACAATTTCTTCCATTTGCTTCAACCGTTCTGGTGATGGTGCAAAGTTTGCCACATAACGAAGATGATGCGGATTGCGGGGTTCATACGGCATAATGCGTACATGTTTGCCACCAATACAATAACAACGATAGTATTCATCAAAAATAATTTCTTCCTGAAGCAGCATTACTAATTGCCCGGTCTCATTATGCTTTTCAAAAAAATCTTCTTTGCTGTCTAAACGATAAACACTTTTCCATCCACCACCGGCAAAGGGCTTCATGTATGCAGGGAATCCTGTATAACTAAAAATGGTATCCCAATCTAATGGATAAGCCAGATTGCTAAATGAATCACCGGTTGTATCAGTTGGTAATTCATTGGAAGGTATAATTGCTGTTTTTGGAATCGGTACTCCCAGCTTTGTCATTAAACAATTATTAAAATATTTATCATCAGCACTCCACCAAAATGGATTATTGATAACCGCCGTTCCGGTTAGTGCAGCATTCTTCAGCCATGTTCTGTAAAAAGGTACATCTTGAGAAATACGGTCAATAATGACAGCATATCCACTATGTTCACCTTGCATTGCTTTATCAATACGTACAGGTTCGGCCAGTATGCCGGGAATATTTTTACTGTTTATTCTTTCTACAAATGCATCGGGAAATGAACGTTCCTTTCCAAAGAGAATTCCAATTTTTTTCATAACAATTTTTTTGATGACAGGTTTTTCCAACCCATTTCCAAATGTATTTTTTCGTAAGCTAATAAACAAGAAACAGATGATATTTGTTTAAATGAATTTTATTGAAGCACAAATCAGATGAATTCTTATTTTTGATGCTATGACAGGTACCAATGTTTTTTCAGTTAAAACAGATCATGCCGAAATTTATTCAGAACATTTAGAGCGGGTTGTAAAAATCGATTTCTATCTGCCGGCCGGAATTCAGGATTTTTCTGATTTTTCTTTATTAATAATAAACGACGGGCAGGATTTGGTCAAAATGGATTTTGATATGATCCTGGGCGAATTACAAAATGAAATCAAGCCGTTAGTATGTGCGGGTATTCATTGCAGTGCCAACAGAAGAATGGAATACGGCACAATCAGCCAAAATGATTTTAAAGGACGTGGGGCAAAAGCTAAACGCTATGCCGATTTTATTTTCTCTGAGTTTTTACCATTTACCGAAAAGAAATTTCATATAAAAAATTTCAAAGAAAAATCCTATGCAGGTTTTTCGTTGGGGGCATTGAGTGCTTTGGACATGGTTTGGAATTATCCCAACCAATTTAAATATGCCGCAGCATTCTCCGGTTCATTCTGGTGGCGAAGTGTAGATCAGGATGAAAAAAATTATGACGATAATATACACCGCATCATGCACCAGGTAATCCGGGGTGGAAAGATGAATGCCGGATTAAAATTCTTTTTTCAAACTGGTAATATGGATGAAACCAAAGACAGAAACAATAATGGTATTATTGATTCTGTAGAAGATACATTGGATTTAATAAAGGAGTTGAAAGCAAAAGGTTATTCCGTTGAAGATATTTTTTATATGGAATTGCCCGATGGTAGCCATGATGTGAAAACATGGAGCCGTGCCTTTCCTTATTTTTTAAAATGGGCTTTTAATAAATCAATTTAAAACGTATTGATTCGGTTTATAAAAAAAATCCTCCAATGTATCGGAGGATTTTTTTTATTCAATTTATTTTTTTAGAAGTTAATTCTTAAACCGAGTTGACTAATATACCTGGCACTTTGACCAGCAAAATTACTTGTACTTACATTCCATGGTTTACCAGTTTGTGGGCTAAACTGGTATTGCGGCGTAAGGTTAGCGGCAGATACAAATCCTGCAAAGCGAATCAAAGAATATTGATCGTTTGAAAGGAAATATGTCTGACCCGCATTGCGGTTAAGCATATTTGTAAAATTGTAAACATCATACGTAAGCTGAACCAGATAAGTTTTCTTGCCCATTTTCAAATTAAAATCCTGGCGTACACTTAGGTCAAGAATCTGTGACCAGGGTAAATGATCTCCATTGCGTTCAGCAAACTGACCACGTCGTTTGTTTAAATATTTATTTCCGGTAATATATTCTTCCAGCAATTGTTTTTGCTGAGGAATACTATACGTTATCCCGTTTACTGTATTTGCTGTAAATGTCATGGCCTGCAATTCAACAGCCGTTGGTATATAAATCAGGTCATTTGTACTTGTTCTGCCATCATCACCCACCAAACTTGCGTTATAAACATAGCTGAATGGCTGACCTTGCTGTGCGTTGAAAGTTAGTGTAAATGTCGTTGCCATTTTCTTACTTAGATAATTGAATTTTTTACTCAGGTAACCAACAAAACGATGGCCCTGGTCGAAATCGGAAATAGAACGCTTAACAAAGTTTTTACCATTTACTGTTTCCATAAAACGCCATTGCGAGTTATTTTGAGAACTTGTTAACTCATTATATACAAGCGAATTCCCAAAAGCCCAGTCAAATCGAAGAGCCCAGTTGTTTTTGAATGCCTTATCAATACTTACAGTTGTGTTATACGAAAACCCTTTTTGCTTGCTTGGATTATTATAAATTAAATAAACACCTGTATATGGATTGATTCCCGAAATGCCCATTGGTATTCTAGTAGGTGCACCACCAAAAGTATAAACTGTTCTGGCACCTGGCCCAACAGAAACACCGGTAGAGGGAAGAATATTTACATGCTGATAATAAATCTCATTAATATTTTTTGTTACTAACAATTCAGTTGTAAATGTCCATCCATTTCCCAATCTTTTGTCAATTGCTATTGATGATTTGATAACTCTTGGTAATTTAAATTTAGCTGGCATCAGGTCAACCTGACCTTTTGAATTTGCCAAACTAATACCAAAGTCTGTAGGAGTCCATTGTCCAAAAGGATCATTACGGAAAGTAATATTCTGTGATGCAGATGGTGGGTTTAAACTGATACCACCAACACTTACACCATTATTGTTATATACACCACCAGGCCAAACTAGACCCATACGGCCTGTAAACATTCCGATACCGCCACGAACCGTAATATTTTCTTCCGGTACTTTATATACAAAACCCAAACGAGGAGAGATAGACCACGGCACTTTTGAAATTTGTCCTGATCTGGCACCATATAAATCATAAAAAGGAGAAATAGCTGCAATAGCCGTATCATTAAAAAATTTATCAGTTCTGGGATCTGTCAGGAAGATTGTTTTATCGGCACGTACTCCAACATTTATTGTTAGCCTGTCATTTGCTTTTATTTCATCATTAATAAAGAAAGCAAGGTTCAGGTACTTAAATGCAGCGGCAGAAGGGGATCTTTTTTCGTTTGTCTTATTTTCCAGCAAAGAGAATGAACGGTCATAACGAATCGGTTTCGCATTGGTAAGAAAATCTGACAATGAACTATAAGTATAAGTTCCAAATAAATCACGTATAAAAAGATTGTTTGCATCGCTGTACAAATTGTCTGTACCAATTGAAATAAGATTTTTACCCCAATTAAATTTAAATGTATTATTCATTGTCCAGTTTTTCTGGAGTAGATAATTACCAGTAGAAAAATTTTCTGATCCGAAAACAATTGTACCTGCGCCATCCCGGATAGATACTCTTGGAAAATTTGCACCTATCGCATTTCTGTCATCCGCAACATTTGTATAGGTTACTAAAAAACGATTTGTAGCTCCACGTTTGAAACTGCTTTTTAACTCTGCAGTTGCAGTATGTGCTTTGTTTGGGAACAGAACTCCATTATTAGCAAAATTGATTGTTGTGCTACTGCTACCCGTTGTATTAAATCGTTCGCCTTGATTGAAACGGTAGCTTAATGTGACTTTATTGTTTGTATTAAGATTCCAGTCCACTTTTACAGACACAAAATTTCTTCTTAATTTTTCAGGAATGTCAAGAAAACCACCTACATCATAACCATGCGTAGTTTTTACAAAACTTGAAAGAGATGTAATGTCTGCTTGTGTCGCCCCACCTCTATAATCGGAATAATTAAAGGGTTGGGGTCTGGTGTCTTGCTGTCTTTCAGCAATAATAAAATAGAATACTTTGTTTTTCTTTAAAGCGCCACCAAAACTAATACCATATGTTTTGTTATTAAGATCTGCAAGTTTAACCCGGTTTGCTTTCAATACGTTACCCGGAGTTTTTCCAGCTAAGGCTTCATCACGATAATAATACCATGCAGCTCCTTTAAATTGGTTTGTTCCGGATTTTGTTGTTGCATTTGCTCCACCACCTACAAAACCACCGATTGCTGCATCAAAAGGAGCAAGCACAACCTGAAACTGATCAATCGCATCTATTGAAATCGGGCTGATGCTAGCTTGTCCACCATTTGTTCCAGATGCTGCTAGTCCAAATACATCATTATTAATAGCACCATCAATATAAAAAGCATTCAAACGGTTATTTTGACCAGCAAATGAAATACCATCACCTACAATTTTTGCCTGTGGTGTGAATTTCAAAAAGTCATTTAAACTCCTGTTGATTGTTGGGATATTTGCAACACGGTCTCTTCCAATTGAAGTTTCAGTTCCACCTTTACCACCTGTTGCAGCACGACGTGTTGAAAGAACCACTTCGGTAAGTGTTCCTGATTTATCGGGCAATGCTACATCAAAACGGCTTTTTTCACCTAAGGAAAGATTTACGTCTTCTCTTTTTTCGTCGGTAAATCCAACAAATGAATATACAATTGTGTAGGGTCCTCCGGGCTGCATATTACTGATGTCGTATCTGCCTCCGGCTCTGGATACTACACGGTAAACGGTACCTGTTGGGTTATGTGTGGCAGTAATAGTAGCACCAACTAAAGGTTCGTTGTTTGCATTTTTTACGATACCGCCAATACTTGAATTTGTTTCCTGTGCTGAAACAATAAATGGAGTCAGCAACAAAATAAAAATAAGTTGTGTAATTCTCTTAAGCATATAGATTAGTTTTCGGTTGCAAAGAAAAGGATATTCTGGGATTAAATATAGGGAATCTTAACAAATCCAATTTGAAAAATAAAGCTTTCCTGAAAAATAGTTCTCATTCTCTTCGTTGCTTCAGCCAACAATTTTTTTTACACAGTTTATACACCAGACTAAATGGTTTATTTTTGCCCCGCCTTCTAAATAACCACGGCGGGCAGACAATAAATTTTTAAACATATGTTTCATTCCATCGAAAGTGCATTAGAAGATATAAAGCAAGGGAGAATAGTGATTGTTGTAGATGATGAAGACCGTGAGAACGAAGGGGACTTTATTATAGCAGCGAATCATGCTACCCCGGATGTGATAAATTTTATGAGCAAACACGGCCGTGGGCTTATTTGTATTGCATTATTGGAAGAAAGATGTGATGCTCTCGGTCTGGAACTAATGGTAAATAACAATACAGCATTACATGAAACCGCTTTTACAGTTTCAGTTGATTTGCTCGGTCATGGTTGTTCCACTGGGATATCAGCTTCTGACCGGTCAAAAACAGTTCAGGCTTTAATTAACCCTGCTACTGATCTGAAGGATTTAGGAAAACCAGGACATATTTTTCCCTTACGTGCAAAAAAAGGAGGGGTGCTTAGAAGGTCCGGACATACTGAAGCAGCGGTTGATCTTTCAAGACTTGCTGGACTTGAGGCAGCAGGTGTGCTGGTGGAAATCATGAATGAAGATGGAACCATGGCTAGATTGCCACAATTAGAAGAGGTGGCAAAACATTTTGATTTTAAAATAATTTCTATAAAAGATTTAATTGAGTATCGTTTAAAACGTGATTCGCTGATTGAAGAAATTGTACGAGTGAATATGCCAACAAAATATGGCGATTTTCAATTAGTAGCTTTTCGTGAAAAGAATTCAAGTAATGAACATCTTGCATTAATAAAAGGCGAGTGGGAAAAAGATGAACCCGTGTTGGTGAGAGTGCATAGCAGTTGTTTTACCGGCGATATACTTGGATCCCTTCGTTGCGATTGTGGTGATCAACTACACAAAGCAATGGAAATGGTAAACGCTTCGGGTAGGGGTGCTATATTATATATGAATCAGGAAGGCCGGGGTATCGGCTTGCTGAATAAATTAAAAGCATACAAACTTCAGGAAGGTGGTATGGATACGGTAGAAGCAAATCTTCATCTTGGATTTAGCATGGATCAACGGGATTATGGGGTAGGGGCACAAATATTAAGACATCTTAATATTACTAAACTAAAATTGATAAGTAACAATCCTAAAAAAAGAGTTGGGCTTGTAGGATATGGTTTGGAGATAGTGGAAAATATTCCACTCGAAATAATTCCCAATCCGCATAATGAAAAATATTTAACTACCAAGCGGGATAAGTTGGGGCATGAGATTTTGTAGTGATGTAATTCGGAATTAGTAGTTGGGAATTAGGTTTGACTCTGATTTTTTTACAGTACTACAATTGGACATAAATTATGGTCAATACTACCTGCCGTTTAATTGTTGGATTCAACACACCTATTAACTGCAGTTTTCAATTTGCAATCTTCAATTTAAAATTTTCAATTCTGTTTGCATACTATCTGTAACTGGTTTTGGAATAATTATGATTGGCTGAGGATTATTTTTTTTACCCAACCCAAATAAATCCCAAAAGCGATTTGCTTCTCTGCGGTAAGAAAATCCTGCACCTTGTCGGGTAGCCCGTACGGATTGGTTTATTAAATCCGGATTTTCACGGTAAAAAACAGTAGCCCGTAAAGAACCACTTGGGTTTATTAATAAATCAAGACTGAAGTTTTTATATAATAACGTTTGGGCTCCGGAGCCTAAGCTTATTTCTGAAGATAACCCCGGATTAAAAATTAACCGCCCCTTTAATAAAGAGACCGGCAGATTTACTTTTACATTGCCCTGATTAACTGTCAACGATGATCCACCGGAAGTTTGATACAATATATTCCGGTTGTACAATGAACCACTGATATCCAGTCTTACTTTATCTGTTTTAAAAATTTTATAAAGTATATTATTAAAAATATTATTTATTTCTGTAAATAAAATGCCGGATATACTATTGTATAAAAGTTCATTGAAGGCACCCGTTAATCCCGGGTTAGCAGAATTTTGTCGTGGCGCAAAACTGTTTGTTACAATTAAAAACGCAACCTGCCGGGTCAGTTCGTTCTGATTTTTTTCTATTTGAGCAAGGTTAAAAGCTAGTGACTGATTTCGTTTGGCTTCACTGTTTTCCGGCAATTCAATTTTAAAATTAAAACGGGGATCAAACAATTCATTGTACATGGTAGCCGATACGATTACATCTGATCGTAAACCACTCAAACTTTTATCTAACGAAAAATCTTCAACTAAAGGAGTGAAGCTGACATTCTCGGCAGTATAGGTTGCCTCAAAATTTATTTTTGCTTTGTACGGATCGCCAAACCACTCAATATAATTATTTACACCCAATCCCTTTTTTAATATGAATGGTTTTTTAAATATTGATTGAAAGGAATAATCATACTTTCCTTCCAGTATTTTATAACGGCCCCGGATGGAAAGTGGCTCGTTGGTACCCGATCTTATATTTAATGTTCCTTCACCGCGACCCACTATTTCATCCTGTGTTAAATCGTCTATCTGCACTTTCATTGTTACTGCCGGGTTAGCAGTTATATCCGCATCGAAAAAAATATTACTGGATCTGTTACCATATGTATCTGCATTCATTTCCCGTCCGTATTGCCGTTCTACTAAAAAACTTGCTTCTCCGCTTTCGCGGCTGCGGCTCGGTGGTATCGTTACAAAACTGCTGTCTTTTTCAGATGCGATAGCACTGATCTGCATGTTCAAATCATTTTGTTTGCCTAACAACTGAAGTGAGCCCGTACCATATGCTTTGCCATAAAACTGTTTATTATCGTTATAGGTTGTATTTAATAAAAGTACAGGGCGGTTCTCATTTTTACCTGATGTAAAAGGTTTTCTTGTTTGAATGCCAATATCCAAAAACAGGTTGGCAAAGGATGAATGCATGATTGTTCCATTCACATAAATTGGATTGCCCGTTGCAGTGTCTTTCAAAATGATTCCGGTAAGATCTATTTCGGTTTCCTTCAATTCTATTTCAGTGTCTTCTATTTTATAAAAGCATTGTGTAAAGATTACTTTCAATCCGGCATCATGCAGTTTTGCTTTTCCGGTATAATTTATGGTATTACCCGGTCCACCAATTTTTATTTTACCAGTAGCGTAACCTTGTATATCGGTAAATAAAGTACCGAGGAACCGGTTTAATATTTTTATGGGATAATTTTCCGGACTCAATACAATGTAGTTTTCGGCATTGGTAGAATCTTTTTTTAAATGCCAAAGCATATCAAAATCTATTTTCCGGACAGGGTCGTCATTTATCCCATTCGCAGTAAGTAAACCTGTTGTATTATTATAATCAAAATCCACTTTCATATTGCCAATTGAATCATCATCAAACTTGAGTTTCTGAAGATTGAGATTGGACTTAACATTAAATTTCTTTGCCGGATCATCAATAAGAATAGTTCCCGAAGCCATTCCCTCGACAGCATTTTTTGGCAAAACAAAAGGGGCGATATCCCCAAGGTTTAAATTTTTTAAAACTACTCTTAAATCATTATGATTGCCATCTGTTGAAGGTTCGGTACTCAACTTTATTTCCTGCACACCTTCCCGCAATGTCAGTTCTCCGTTGGCTACTGTATTACTTCTGAATTCCAGTTCACCGTTTTGCTCTATTGACCATGTTTTACTGTTTACATCAAAGTAAGAAGAATCAAATTTAATTTTTACACCATCATTGAATGTGGTTACGGTTGCATTAATGTTTGCACTATTTAGTTTTCGGTTACTGGCAGTTACAATTTTTACTTTCGAAATATCGTTGGTAGATTCAATTGTAAAATCAGTTGCTTTCAGGCTGATGCTGTCATTTATTTTTGTACTGCCTGCTCTTCCCGTCAGCAATAATTTTTCTCTTGTTCCTGTACCTTTCAGTTTTGAATCATTGAATACAAATTGATTGACGGTAAAATAAGGAACGGTTGCATTGAGTTCCAATTGATTTTGCGCCAGATTTATTTTTCCATCCAGATGACTGCCATCAAAACCATTTAGTTTTACATCCAGCATTTTTAAATACGCATCTATATTTCTGGTATTAAAATCGAATCCGAAATTTTGAGTTACGGGTTTGTTTTTGGGTTCGCTGATATAGGATGGATAATATTTATTTAAAAAAAGTGTAATGGCATTTGGCAAACTGTCTATATTAAATTGCCCGGTAACGGTGCCATCAAATTCATCACTTGAAACAGATAATTTTTTTTCTCCATTCACAATGGTTGACCTAAGAATCAACGAATCAAAAGAAAGCGATAAGCTATCTCTGCTTAAGATTCCATGTTGAATTCTTGCAGTACCAAGAAAATCATCAATATTATCTCCCTGGAAATCGAAATTTAATCGGCCGGAAAAAACATAGTTCTGTTTTCCAATTCTTAGTTTTTGAAATTGGATATCCTGAATTTCTGCTTCCAGATTCAGGATTGGTTTTTTTTGGTTGAAGTCAACAGTCCCTTTTGCAGTAAAGACAGCATTGGAGTCATTTGAAATAATATTTCCTGAGAAAAACTTGTCAATGAGTTTTCCTTTTACACTTATTTCTTCATAGTGATAACCGTTGTAAACAAACTGATTAATTTTGCCATCAATATCTACATTTATTTTTTTATTAAAGCCAGAACCGTTCACTTTTGCATTAAATGCAATGAAACCCATATTTTTTTCGCCAAGAAATAAGCCGAGATTAAAATTCGTAGTTGCTATATTCCCTGAATAAACGGGTGCTTTACCTTTCGGTAATTTCATATTCAGGTCAGTTGTTATGGTACCCAGGTTTGTTTGTATCGTACCCAGCGTAACAAAGTCGCGGATAAAACCGGTAAAGTTTCCTTTGAAATTTATATATTGGATACTACTGAGGCGTGGAGAACTTATTTTTTTCAATGAAGGAAATAATCCGGCAGCATCGGCATACGTAGTTTTAAATTCATTGCTTTTAAAATCAATAAACGTTGTGTTGATATTGGGTAAGCCACTCAGACTTATATCGCCATTTAACAACGTATTGTTCCCCGCTGTTATAAATAAATTTTTTCCATTTAGATCTTCAACAGTTCCTTTTACTTTTCCGGTGATAATAATATTTTTCTTCCAGTTTTTCATTCCCGGTGCGAAAAAAGCAATATCATCTGAGCTGATTTCAGTGTTTTTGAAATCGCCTGTCATTTTTACCCTGCTGATATAATACCCCAGATCATTAAAATTATCAAAACTCATTGCGTAATAATCCCCGATGCGGCTCCGGTTCGTATGTAAATCCAATTTGCTAAACTCCATTAGTTGTGGTGTAAATTTTACATCTGCAATCATTTTCTTTACTTCCAGCCCACTTCGTTCTTTTGTTTTAAAATTAACCTTGGCAGTAATGGTGTCTTTCCTCCATTTTACATTGGTAAATGTTCCATTAATTTCGTTAAAAAAAATATGACGACCATCAAAACCGGATAAGAGCGGAGTCTCAATTTGTTTTTCATTATTTAGCAATCCATTCTCTACTACTAATTTGTCAAGTTGCATTGTCCATCCATCTGCATTCCATTTTGAGAGGGAATCAATAACCGGCGTAACAACCGGTACATTGGTTAAAGTTGGTTTTAATCTTTTATAATCGTAAATGCTGATGTAAGGTTCCGAAATTTCGATCAATGAAATCTCAATGTTTTTTGTTTTGAGATTCATATCTCTTGCGTCAAGATTTAATTTTGATACACGCAGTGTTAAATCTTGTCCCAGCCATTTATCTGATTTAATAAACCGGATATTTTTTAATTCTACTTTTTTCAGATTCAGGTTGATGCCACCTGTGTTACTTTTTTTGGAACTGGGCGTACTGAGGTAGTCAAACAGAAATTGGTTATTCCATACAGAATCGGTACGATTAAAATTTACCGTTGCATCCTCCAGTCCGATATATTTCAATACAATTTCATCTTTAAAAAAGAACCAATCCGTAATTCTGACATTTGCAATGCCTGCATATAGTAAGGTGTCTCGTTTTCGGTCTTCAATTAAAAGCCCTTCCAGATGCATACTGTTGAAAAGTGAAAAGCTGACATTATTAATTGAGATCCTTGTAATAAGTTCTTTTGAAAGTTTTTTAGTAACCCTTCCAATAATCCAATTTTGCCCCCAGGGAGTTTGTATAAAAATCCATGCCGCTAGTATTAAAAATAAAAGCGAGAGGAAAAACCATAACAATATCTTTTTCAGCTTTTTCAGTCGGGGAAATTAATATGTAAATGTAACGAATAGATGCTGTTAGACAAGTACAATGCCAAATGTGGGGTGAGTGGTAAGTAAATAGGCGATGGGTAATTCAGCTAAAGATTTCAGAACCGAAAACCTGGAATTGGTTCTTAGAGTTTTGAATCTTATTAAAATTAAAATGGAATAACGCTTTACTTAAGAAATAATCTTTAACCTATCTTTTTATTTTTTCTTTAAATAAAAACCAACAGAAATTCCAATATTGCGATGACGAATTTGGGGACCCAAATCATAATTGTTTATGCTGGCAAGTCCAAATGTGTATTGTGCAGAAACAAAAAATCCTTTTTCAGTTTCATATCCAAAATGGGCATGTGCATTTCCTGAATAATGACCGTATTTATCGTAATCAAAAGGCATTTTTCTGTCAACTGTTGTGTTGGTGTTCGTTTGATATGTTTCCTGTCCAAATAATTGAAAGTCGAGTGATGGACCAATGCGGATAAAAA
>JANOFP010000151.1:0-4505 GCA_031413675.1 Bacteroidota bacterium | reverse complement strand
GATGTTGTCATTCAAAAAATGGAGTTGGTGATTAAGGGTTATCTTTTAGGTCAGTTTTTAGATATTCTGATTATAGGTGCTGCGAATGCAGTTGCTCTGTATTTTATTGGAGTTGGATATCCTATTATATTAGGGTTTCTGATTGCCACTTTTTGTATCATTCCATACCTTGGTATGATTGCCGGATCCCTGGTTGCATTATTAGTTGCCTTTGTTACTACCGACACAAGCTGGCAACCACTTACTGCACTTATCGTGTTATGGATTATTCATATTATTGACTCCAACTTTGTTGCACCGATGATCATTGGTCACAAAGTCAGTCTCAATCCCCTGGTCGCAATTTTTGTATTATTTCTCTTTGGAGAGCTTTGGGGGCTACCTGGCTTATTTCTTGCCATTCCGCTAACAGCAATTTTAAAAGTAATATTTGATGCAATACCTGGTCTTCACCCATATGGATTCTTATTAGGCGAACCGGAAAAATATCATCTGAAGAAACATTCATTTCATTATTTAAAAATATTGCAACATAAAAAAGAAATGGAAAATCAAAAACCAATCAGTGAATCAGTACCGGATAATAATGATACACCTCCAAAGGAATAGATATGAACTATGTCACACTTCAAATATGTTAATTATGTAACTCTTTTTCACAATCGTGTAACACCTCAATACAGAAAGTAACTCATCTTTATTAAGAAAAATAACAAAGTATTTTGAAAAAACAATAGTATCAAAACTTTCGCTAATCAAACTAAAATTTAAAAAATGAGTACTAGAAAAATTTTCCGCATGGCTTCCTTTGCGCTGCTCCTGGCAATTGCATTGCCGGCTAGTTCAGCTGTCGTTTCATCTGATCCTCTTAAAACCACAGGCACCGAAAAAACTGAAAATGCAAGGGCACAGGTATTAATGCAGCGATTAGAAGAAATTAAAGCAATGGACAAGTCTGAACTTACAAGGCTTGAGAAAAAAGCACTCCGCAACGAAGTAAGAGATATTAAGAAAGAAGCTAAAGAAATCAAAGGTGGCGTTTACCTGTCAGTGGGTGCTATCATTATTGTTATTTTATTGCTCATCCTGCTTTTATAAAATTGTCATCTATCAGAAGTTCCTGACTATAGTATTTACAACCTGCCTGCAAGGCAGGCAGGTTGTCAGGAACCTTTAACATATTTACCCTGTGATTGTTTAAAAGTCACACCCCATTAATACATTTATCCTACCCTTTTCCAATAAGCCACCGGGCAGCGGGTGGCTTTTTTATGCCATATATTTTAAAGTTGTTGCTTGCCCTCATTAATTTACAGATGTGTGAATCATATAACTTAATAAGCTTTTTGTATAACAGTTAAAAGCCGGGAGCAACTCACCTTTACAACTCATCCTTTAAAACTCATACTTATGCCTGTACTAACTATTTTAATTGTCCTGGTCGTTGTTGGTGTTATTCTATGGCTTGTAAACACCTATATCCCCATGGACCGAAAAATTAAAAACATTCTCAATATTGTTGTAGTGATTATTGTTGTTATTTGGCTACTCCAGGCATTTGGTGTAATGGATTCTTTAAAATCATTGAAAGTTTAAACGGTAATTCAACTTTATAAATTTTTGACACAACATCTGATTTAGCGACATAAAATATTTACAATTAAAAAATAAAATCATGAGACGGCATTTGACCAGCACCCGGTTTTCAACAGCACTGATTTTAGCAACTGTATTACTTATTGCAGTGGCTATTCTTCATTTCAGTAATCCTGCAGGCTGATTAAAAAACGTTATATAAAATACTCAAAAAATCATTCACTGAACCCGGATGAACAGGAACTGTTTTATCTGAAACGAAAAAACACTTGGACAATTTTTTTCATCTTCAACATAAGAATAACAGATTTTAAAATAACAATAAAAACAAAATAAAATGGATCAACAAATTATTGATGCTGCCGTACAACTGCCGCTGGGAGATAAAGCCCTGGAAACTCCTTTACATAAAATAAATATTGGCTCATTTTTGAAGCAGATAAAAAAAGATAAGTCCTGGAAAGATAATGACCGCAATACAATTACCGTTCTTAAAACAAACAGTATGCGCATTGTACTTTATGCTATCCGGAAAGGTGCAGAAATGATCAAACAAAAAAGAGATGGCAAAATAACACTTCAGGTTTTGGAAGGTAAATTGGTTTTTAATTCAGGTGGTGAATCAGTAAAACTCGGGAGTGGGCAAATGGTGGTACTTGATGAAAGCGCTGCGTACAACCTGTTGGCAGGTAAAAAATCATATTTCCTGCTAACATTTACAAAAGCCTGTATTGATAAATAACATTTTTTCATGGCTTTCTAGTTGACAAATTATCTGAAGCAGTCTTATAATAAAATTACATGAATACCAACAGGCTTTCAAAAACGCTTACAGCAGCATTAAATACGCAAATCACAAAAGAAGCATCTGCGGCACAAATTTATTTATCGTATGCAGCCTGGGCTGATGGGCATGGAATGGCAGGTGTCGCTAATTTTCTCTTCAGGCATGCACATGAGGAACGCAACCACATGATGAAAATACTGGAGTATATTTTAAAAAGAGGCGCTAAAGTAATTATAACAGCGATTCCTGCTCCCCCTGAAAATCCGGTAAGTATCAATAATTGTTTTGAAAAAGTTTTTGCCCACGAAGTAGATAATACAAAAGCAATTTATAAAATTGCAAAATTAAGTTTCGATGAAGAAGACTGGGCTACCTGGAACTTTATGCAGTGGTTTGTAAAAGAACAAACCGAGGAAGAAGTGTTGGTTATGGACCTCCTGAATAAAATGAAAATTGCGGGCGGCGAAAAAATAAGCAATGATGCCTTATATTCTCTTGACAGGGACTTGGAAAATACTCCCGGTGATTCAAGGTTGGCTCAGGATGTAACTGCCGAAAATCCTTAAACTAAAAAAAATGAATCCCCGGCAATTAATCTGTATGCCGTTTAATTTGTTTCCTTCCCAAACATGTGATTCATATAACTTATTTCAATAGTTATATAATAGTATATCATTCAAAGCAGCACATCTTTACACATCGTCAGGAAGCCGGTTTATGTTCAACCATTCTGAAAACAAAACACCGCAAACAAAGATGCTTCCTGCAATATTTATTTACCCCATTTTAAAATAAACAAGAAATGAAAATTTTACAAAAAACCATACTCGTATTTGTTTTCCTGATTACATTAATCACATTGTTTTCTGTTTAACAAACAGTTTCTCCGACAAAACAATTCCATTAAATGCAATAAATTTTAAAATAAATAATTTTTAGCCAGGTTTTTTTAAATGCATACCAAATAAAATAATACAATGACTTCGTTTAATATCAAAACCCTCCACATCAATACTAAATGTATTTTGGTTTTGATTTCATTTTTTATAACAGTAAACTTTTATGGGCAATCAGCCCCTGCTAACGTTTCAAATGACTCATCCCATAAATTCGTAATTGCCGGCCCTCAATATAACACCGGAACATCTCATCAGAAAAATTGGGGCACTCATTACCGAAAAGAATGGGCAACACCGGTAAAAGTCAGAATCGTAAAACTGGATACGCTGGCAGGCGGGTTAATACCGTATGAACGTGGTGGCGGACGTCAATCAAAAACATTAAGGTTACGTGATGCACAGGGAAGGGAATATGTGTTGAGAAGCATTGATAAATCTTTTGGCGGTGCATTACCGGAAATTTACCAGGGTACTTTTATTGAATCCATTATTGATGACCAGGTTTCTATTGCGCATCCTTATTCATCTGTTGTTATTGCTCCGATGGCCGAAGCAGCAAAAATTTATCATACATGGCCGGAAATTATTTTTATACCTGAGCAAGCAGCATTGGATACGTTTAATAAAGATTTTGCCAACCAGCTTTATCTTTTTGAACAACGCCCCGATGAGAACTGGGAAACAGCATCAAACTTTGGAAATTCAAAACAAATTATTGGAACAGAAAAATTACTGGAAGAACTTTTAGAAGATAATGAACACCGCGTTGATCAGTTAGCTTTTGTAAGAGCCAGGTTATTTGATTTTTTTATCGGCGATTGGGGAAGACATGAAGACCAGTGGCGATGGGCAGTTTTTAAAGACGGTGATGAGAAAATCTTCAGGCCTGTTCCAAGAGATCGTGACCAGGCTTTTACCAAATTGGATGGAAAAATGCTGAGCCGTGTAATTTCATTTGCAGGATTCAGTCATTTGCAATCATTCGATTCTACTATTAAAGATATTACCACCTATAATTTTCCTGCCCGCAATCTCGACAGGCGAATGGCCAATGAGCCTTCATTGAAACAATGGATAGAAATTGCAGAGGATCTAAAGCTTTCACTTACTGACAGAGTTATTGAACAGGCTATAGGCCTTCTTCCGCCAGAAGTGTTTCCTGTTTCAGGAAATGAAATGATTAACAAATTGAAATCACGCCGCAATCATCTTGCTGAATATGC
>JANOFP010000150.1:0-6071 GCA_031413675.1 Bacteroidota bacterium | reverse complement strand
TATAAATTTTATTTCCTGGCAAACCTTTATCTGATTTGGAAAAAGATTACATTCTCCAACCATGCAAATGAAATGCAAAAGAAAAATATTGAAGCTTGTAAATATCAATATCATGGAATGAGAAAGGGATTGTGGCAGTATGGTTTAATTCTGGGGACGAAAATATAAGCTAGTTCGATTGCTGAACGAATTTACATATTTCCATTGTCTTGTCATACTGAACGGTGAATTGAGGACTCCTTATAACTTAGGATAAGATAGTGAAGTATCTCAAATGCTAAAACGGTTTGAGATGCTTCGCTTGATTTCTTTTAATTCAATTTTGTCTGATAGCAGTCGCTCTGCATGACAAAACTCTGATTAAGTGAAAATCTGTTATGGTGTTGCAGTCGTATCATTTTTTATAAAATTCCATTTAATTATAATTGCTTATAACTATTTATCTTTAACCAAATCAAAATTAATCGCTATGCGAAAATTATTTTTTGCTATTTGTTTACTTCAAATTTCGATGTTCGTTAATGCTCAAAAAAAACCACTGGACCATTCAGTCTATGACAGTTGGCAAAGTATAGGTGAAAGAATGATCAGCAACGATGGTAAATGGGTTGTTTATACTATATGTCCGCAAGAAGGTGATACAACACTAGTGATTCAACAATCAGATAACAAATATAAAAAAGAGGTGGAACGTGGTTTTGGAGCGGTGATAACGGAAGATAGCCGATATGTTATTTTTAAAATCCGCCCATATCAGAAAGATTTACGTGAGGCAAGAATTAAGAATAAGAAAGCAGATGAGTTTCCAAAAGATTCTTTAGGTATAGTTGAATTAGGAAAAGATGAAGTAGCGAAGATTCCGAAAGTGAGAAATTATAAAGTACCAGCTAAAGCAGCAGGTTGGGTAGCTTATTGGAAAGAAAAAAGCAAAGAGGCTGCTGCATCGTCAGATGCAGGAGAACTTGTTTTAAAAAACCTGCTTACTAACCAGGACAAATCTTTCAATCTTATTTCAGAATATTATTTTGATAAAAAAGGGAAACGGTTACTCATGGAGATGGCGGTGAATGCAAAAGATTCATTGAGTAAATCTTATGTAATACTTCATCATACTGAAACGGGCAATACAGATACAATCAGCAGAGGCGGAAATGATTTTAAAAATTTTGTTTTTGATGAAAACGGAACACAAATTTCTTATTTAGCCGAAAGAGATGCTCAACCCAAAGAATTACAAAAATTTTATAAACTCTATTATTATAAAATTTTGATGGATAGTGCTGTAGTTATTGCTGAAAAAAATTCTGTGGGGATGAAGATTGGAATGACTGTGAGTGAAAATGGGACATTGAATTTCAGTACTAGCGGGAAAAGATTATTTTTTGGTTCCGCACCTATTCAGTCACCAAAAGATACTACACTCATTGAATCTGATTTAGTAAAGTTGGATATCTGGCATTATAACGACGATTATTTACAGACACAACAATTGGTTCAGCTGAATGCGGAACTCCGCAGAAGCTTTCTGACAGTTTATGATTTAGAAAAAAAAACGATTAAGCAATTAGGTTCACCGGAAATACCACAGGTGCTGCAAACCAATGAAGGCGATGGCGAAACATTTGTTGGCGTAACTGATATTGGTAAAAGAAAAGAAAGCCAATGGTTGGGTGGAACAAGAAAAGATATTTATGCCATCAATGTAAATGAAGGGACAAAAAAGATGGTGAAACAAAATCTGCACGGGCAGGTGTATCCATCTTCAACTGGTAAAAATATTATGTGGTATGACCGGCCGGCAAAAAATTATTTTGTATGGGATGGAGAAACGACAAAAAATATAACAGCAAAAATTAAAGTGCCTTTATATGCAGAAGATTATGATTCACCCGATGCGCCAACTCCTTATGGTATGATGGGTTGGCATGAAGGGGATTCAATAATTTATATTTATGACAACTATGATGTGTGGAGAATAAAATCGGATGGTAGTGGTGCAAAGTTATTTACATCTAATGGAAGGAAATTAAAACTCAGGTCTAGGTATATACAAACTGATCCGGAAGAAAAATTTATTACTTCAAAAAAGGATTTACTTTTTAGATTATTTGATGAAAATAGTAAAAGCAGTAATTTTTATTTAACTAATACATCTGATTTGTCATTAAAAATGCCTGAAAGACTTTCATATAATTTTGGCCAACCCCTAATGGCAAAAAATAAAAGTCATTTCATTTACACAAAAGAAAATTTTACAACTTCTCAGGATTTATATGTAAACGAAATTTCTCCAGTATATGGCTCAAATGATCAAAATCGGGTAGAAGAGTATAAGTTTAATACAAACAAACTTTCCTCTCTTAACCCGCACCAAAAAAATTACAATTGGGGTACAGCCGCATTATATAAATGGAAAACCGCATCTGGCAAACCATCAGAAGGTATTTTATATAAGCCCGATAATTTTGACCCCAATAAAAAATACCCTGTGATTATTTATTTCTACGAAAAACTTTCTGACAATCTGCACGATTATATTGAACCTGCACCGACACGTTCGGCAATCAATGCCTCCTGGTTTGTAAGCAATGGATATGTTGTTTTCTTTCCTAACATCAGTTATGGCACGGGTCATCCCGGTAAAGATGCATATGACTATGTAGTGAGCGGTGCAAAATCATTAATAGCAAAATACAAATGGGTGGATGCAAAACGAATGGGCCTGGAAGGTCATAGCTGGGGCGGCTATCAGGCGGCATATATTATTACGAAGACAAATCTTTTTAAAGCAGCCTGGGCTGGTGCTCCCGTAGTAAATATGACAAGTGCATATGGTGGCATTCGATATGGGACAGGTGTAAGTCGCCAGTTTCAATATGAAAAAACACAAAGTCGTATTGGAAAAACATTGTGGGAAGCATTGCCTCAATATTTGGAAAGCTCACCGTTATTTAAATTAAATAAAGTAACTACGCCGGTTGTTATACTTCATAATGATAATGACGATGCGGTCCCCTTCACACAAGGGATAGAAATGTTTACAGCCTTAAAAAGATTGGATAAAAAAGTATGGTTGTTAAATTATAATGGCGAACCACACGGGGTGTTACTTAGAAAAAACCGGAAAGACATGGCTATTCGTTTGGATCAATTCTTTGGATGGTTATTGAAAGATGAGAAACCAGCAAGATGGTTAACTGATGGCGTACCTGCAGTGAAAAAAGGGAAGGACTGGGGGATAGATTAACGAATTTGCCAATTTGTAAATATGCAGATGTGCAAATGAATTCAAATTCAAAATACTTTTTGCAAATTGGCACATTTGCAAATTTATCAGGCTGCTTCAGAAGAAATATACTTCACCAATCTTCTCTTAGCTATCGGGAGTAAGGTTTCTTCAACCGGAAAGCTTAAATTGGCTTCGATGGAATAAACTGCGGGGTTGGGTAATTCTTTTTTGCTGCGGATCAATTCTGATTTGATGGATTCATTGGAATTTACAAAACTTCTTTGCCAATCTTTAATAAAAGATGTTTTAATACTTCTGTATTTTTCATCATGTTTTTCAAAAAAAGAAAGTCGGTATTGATATACACTCGATATTTTACTATCGTTACTTAAAATGAAATAACCTTCTTTGTTTTCTAATGGAATAATACCTACCGGTGTGATGATTATTTTTTCTTCTACAAATTCGTAAAGCTCAGTTCCGTTTTGAATCGTGGATTTAATTCTGTCTGCAGAGTAAGTAATAATTTGTTCCAGTTCCTGCATCAAATCATCGTCTTCAATCATCTGCTGGTACAGAATCTGTAATTTTTCAAGTTGTATACCATTCAATTTTTTTGGAAAATGATCCTGCAAAAATTTTTTGTTTTCCCGGAAGGCTGCTATGTTGTTGTAATGAAAAATAATATCTGCCAGTTGCGGGTACAGTTTATTCTCATTAAAATATTTATTTACTTCTTGCAGGTAGGCTAGGAGTGTATATTTTTTTAATTCAAAATCAATATACCCTTCTGCAAACCAGGTTTCGGATAGTGATTTCATATGGTGATAGACTGGGTTTAGTCCCGCCTTTGTAGGATAAATTTATAAAAAAGTGTTGGGAAAATGAAATTGGGTTTATCTTGAGGCTGTTAAAATTTTAGTATGCGGATTCTACTCTTTTTTTTCATTTCAGCTTTTTTTCTTTCCTGTTCACAAACATATTATGTAGTTCGTCATGGAGAGAAAGCTGTACAGGCGCCAAATATGACCAGCGATGTGCCATTGAGTGAAACAGGAAAACAAAGGACGGAAAAATTAAAAGATAAATTGAAGGGTAAAAGAATCGGACTAATTTATTCTACCAATACGATCCGAACCCTATCAACAGCACAACCAACTTCTGATTATTTTAAATTGCCAATAGCCACGTATTCATCCAAACCCGATTCCGCATTTATTTCTTTGCTCATTTCAAAGAAAAAAAATACATTGGTAATTGGTCATAGTAATACGGTTGATGATATTGTAAACATGCTCTGTGGTGAGAAGAAAATTGCAGGTGATTTAAAAGATACAGAGTATGATAATTTATATGTGATAAAAAGAAAAGGAAAGTCTTTTATTTTTAAGAATGAGAAGTATTGAAGTGGATGTGATGTTACGATTGGGGATTCTTAATTTTAAAACAAACATCAAAAAAGTCGAGTGTTGTCTTGCCGAGGCTCTGCGAGGCATCTCACACCTATGGAATATGGAATACTTTTTACTAATAGAGTAAATTAATGGTTCAAAACATCAAGAGATTCTTCTCCGCCGTAGGCGGACTCCAGAATGACAGCATCACTAAAGAAAAAAACTTTTGGTATATCGGAATGCTTATGCTGAATAGTACCTTCCTGCTGGTAGGCAGGTTACCGGACTTTGAAGAGTTCGACGCAATCCTGTAAGTTTGGGATTCATAGTAGCAGTATTGCCGGAGCAATAAAAAAAATTTTCCATCATTTGTGTTTTACTTATCTTTTCAAAAATTTATAAAATGAATAAAGAGCAAAACAATTCAAGAAGAAAATTTATACGTAACTCAGTCCTTATTGGTAGTGGTTTTTTTATTGTACCCCGCCATGTACTGGGAAAAGGTTTTGTAGCTCCGAGTGATAAATTACGAATTGCAGGTATCGGATCGGGGGGAAAAGGATTCAGTGATTTAAGTGAATTTGCAAAAAGCCCTAATGTAAGTATCGTAGCATTGTGCGATGTGGATGAAAGACAGGCCGTGAATGCAAGAAAGAAATTTGACAAAGCAAATTATTATACCGATTTCCGGGAAATGCTGGAAAAAGAAAAAAACAATATTGATGCATGCAGTATTTCCACCCCCGATCATACACATGCTGTTGCTACCATTGCAGCCATGCAATTAGGTAAACACGTTTACACTCAGAAACCATTGACGCATGATATTTATGAAGCAAGAATTTTAACGGAGGCTGCAAAAAGATATAAAGTAGTTACGCAAATGGGCAACCAGGGCGGCAGTGGAAATGGTGTACGCAAAGCAAAGGAAATGGTAGATGCCGGTATGATAGGTGAAGTAACCGAAGCGAATGCATGGACCAACAGACCCGTTTGGCCGCAAGGCATTGCAACACCAAAAGGAAATTTTGAAGTGCCTAAAGAAATGAATTGGGATTTATGGTTGGGTACTGCAAAAAAAATTGATTTTAATCCGGCTTATCATCCTTTTAACTGGCGGGGTTGGTGGGCATTTGGTACAGGGGCATTGGGCGATATGGCTTGTCATATTATGGATCCGATTTATAGAATCCTTCCGATTCTATATCCGGACTCGGTTGAATGCAGTGTAAGTACTGTATGGAAAGATATGTGGGCAGAAGGAAGTTATATTGACAGCTGCCCTCCATCATCAATTATTCATTTAAATTATCCAAAAAATAATGGCAAAGGAAGTATTAAAGTAAGTTGGCATGATGGTGGGCTTTTACCAAAAAGACCCGATGAATTGTTACCCGAAGAAGAATTTGGCAACTGGGATGGCGGTGTTTTATTTATAGGGACAAAAG
>JANOFP010000149.1:0-1776 GCA_031413675.1 Bacteroidota bacterium | reverse complement strand
TGGGTGTATCCTATAGCTGGTCACCTGCTACCGGACTTTCAAATCCGAATATTGCAAACCCGAGAGCCGGGCCTAATATAACCACTTCTTATTTTTTAACTGTAAGAAACAGCGGAGGGGGTTGTGCAAATTCAGATACAGTTATAGTAACTGCATCGGTAATTGACAGCTCACTAATATTTATTGGAGAAAATAATTATTGTATTACATCAGAAGAAGATAGTGCGGTAATGGTAATTCAACCTACACTGAATATACAATGGTACAAAGATAATGTGCCGATACCGGGAGCAACAAGAACCCGATACCGTGCCACAGCATCCGGCAATTACTTTGCAAGACTAACCAATGCGGATGGATGCAGTTTAATTACAAGAAGTGAACAGGTAACTATCGAATTTCCAAAATCACCCATAACATACCCTGTACAATATGCAATTAAAAACAGCCCCATACAATTGCAAGCACGAACCTTTGGACAAACCGTATTCTGGAAACCACCAAACTATCTGGATGACCGGAATATTACAAATCCTTTTTTTAGTTCCCCGATAGAAAATGAACTGCGCTATACAATAGATATAACAACCCTGGCAGGATGCTTAACGGTAGATACACAAATTGTAAAAACAATTAAGGAAGTAAAAATTTATGTGCCCACCGGATTTACACCCAACAGCGATGGGCTGAATGATTTTTTAGCCCCTGTATTGTATGGCATAAAAGAATTACACTACTTCAGGGTATATAACCGCTGGGGCGAAATGGTATATGATATGCGAAGCAGCCAACCCGGATGGAATGGAAAAATAAATGGCGTACTACAACCAACAAATGCATTTGTATGGATTGTGCAGGGCATTGGTCTGGATAATAAAATATATAAAGAGAAAGGAAGCACAGTTTTGATTCGTTAAATATATAGTAATGATATTAGTTGACTAAAAAATTAACTTTTTTCATGATGTGTCACATGTTAGTCCCTAAATTTAAATTATGAAAAAACCTACAATTTCATTTTTTATTTGCCTGGTCATTAGTTGTACTACTACAAGAAGTACAAAAATGAATACCTATTTTCTAAACGGTAATTGGATACCTGTTAAACAAGAAATGCGTGGGACAATGCTGCCAATAGCAGCATTTGAAAAACACAAACTGATTATCAGTGACAGCAATTATACGCTTATTGCAGAGAGCATTGACAAAGGCATTCTAAAGTACAGCAATAATAAATTGGATATTTACAGCAAAGTAGGAGTGAATACCGGAAAACACTTTACGGCAATTTATAAATTTGAGAATGAAGAGTTATCAATTTGTTACAACCTCAAAGGCGACAGTTATCCGGAAGCATTTGAAACGAAAAACAAACCCTTGCTTTTTCTTTCGGTATTCAAAAAAGAAATACTAAAATAAAATATTAAACAAAGACTGCATTGTAAATTCGAATTACAGGTTTTGAATTATCATTGAAAACCTAAAGCAGATTATTTTGTTTATCGCATTGATTAAAGACGAGTGTATAGTTCGATTTACCCAGTATCTGTTTTTCCCTCCTCACTAAGATACTATCAGTTTTATTTTTTTTTAAAAAACATAGATTAATGTGAATGATGCAACAAATTTAAAAAGTTGTATAACAGAATGTGAAATGAAAGAGTTCAATTTTGTATGGTAACAATTCAGTTACAAGTTAAACCGGATAAATATGGAAAATAAACAAACAGACCAGGGTAAAGCTGGTACAATGACAACGCAAAAAACAAATGAGGA
>JANOFP010000148.1:0-3453 GCA_031413675.1 Bacteroidota bacterium | reverse complement strand
GAATCGGCAAATCGCGATAGGATTGAATCCATCCTTGATAAGTATTCCAGATAATTGTTTCGGAAGTTGGTCGAACAATATATTCTTCTTCCAACTTTGAATCTTCATCCACAATGAGTCCTTTTCCGTCAGGCGAATTTTTTAAACGGTAATGCGTTACAATGGCACACTCTTTTGCGAAGCCCTCAATGTGTGCCGCTTCTTTGCTGAAAAATGATTTTGGAATGAATAATGGAAAGTATGCATTCACATGCCCGGTGTCTTTAAACATTTTGTCCAATGCGTCACGCATATTTTCCCAAAGAGCATAGCCGTACGGTTTTATTACCATACAACCACGAACTGCTGAGTAGTCAGCTAAGCTTCCTTTAATTACAAGGTCATTATACCATTGCGAATAATCCTGTGCCCGTGATGTGATCTCTTTTGCCATTTATATTTTTAGTTTGTTTGTTTAAAAGTTTATTAGTTCAAAAGTATTTTAAGTTCGAAAAAAATTGAACCACATAGGCACATAAGGAACATAGGCTTTCACAGAGAAATTCAGATTTAAAATCTATGTGTACCTTTCTATGTGAACTATGTACCTATGTGGTTCAAGAGTCTCATTTAAAAATTTTAATATTCAAAATCTGTAAGAACTAACTGTATGGCAAGTATGCTGAATAGTATTACCAAAAGATAAACGGAGTCCCGAAGTATCGGGATAAACTGTCGCAATCCCGTATATACGGGACTAAATCAAGGATCCAAAGTTGATTTCAAAATTCTCACCCTTAGAGTTTAACGCCGGCAAAACCTTAACAGAAACTTTAACACTGCCCAACACAATTTTTTTTCCGATGGCAGAATCTTTGTGCCTGTAATAAAGTGCTTTTTAAAAACTTGCACAAAAGTAGTAACTTCAATTTTAAATAATTAAATCAGTTGCCATGAAATCATCAATTTTACTTCTGGCTTTAGTTGCAACGGCTTTTAGCAGTTGTACAACCGCTTACAAAACCGGTCAAACTCCTGACGATGTTTATTTTTCTCCTGCCCGACCACAAGATGAATATGTACGAGCAGACAGGGAAGACGAACGTGAATACAGGAGTGATGAATATTATTATGACGACCGCTACCTGCGTATGAAAGTTAGCAACCGCAGCCGCTGGAGCGAACTAAACGACTGGTATTATTTTGGCGATCGTTACCGATATAGTTATTACAACAACAATATCTGGAGCAATCCCTGGAACCCGAATACATACTGGAATAATTATTATAATCCCTATTGCATCAATTATGGTGTTGTGAATTACAAAGTGAATTCTGTTGTAAATCGGCCACGTACTTTTAATTTGAATACATACAATAATAATCAGCTAACGAATAAAAATTATACGAGTACCAATACAATTCCCTATAGCAATCCAAAAATAAATACATCGGGTAACAACACAAACAGAAGTAACAACAGTTCCAGAGGCAGTGTACTACGAGATATATTCAGTGGTGGAAACAATAACTCATCGTCCAACAATAACAATAGTTCATCCCAACCACGTACATCAAGCAGTAGTTCATCATCATCTTCTTCTTCATCGGGCAGTACAAGTACACCAGCCCCGGTAAGGAAGTTTTAAAATAATTATGAAGGGCATGACCGGAGCATTGTCGCATGCTGACACTCCGGTCAGCATCCTTACATCTGCCTTTGGCAGATCGTCAGGACTCTTCAACTTTTAGGAATACTATTGAGCAATTCAGCACAATCTTCATGAACTATAATAAACTCTTTATATGAAAAAAATATTTTTCATCACCGCTTTTATTGCATCGACAGTAGTTGCAAATGCACAAGAACCATCAGATGCTCTTCGCTTTGCCTGGAATGCACAAAGCGGTACGGCAAGACAACAGGCTGTTGGTGGAGCAATGGGCAGCCTCGGTGGAGACTTATCTGCAACATTTGTTAATCCTGCTGGTCTGGGCTTTTATAAAACAGGTGATTTTGTATTTACTCCAGCATACAATCTAGGAAATACAAAATCAACTTATTTTGGAAAAACAGACGATAAACAGAAAAAAAATAATTTTGGCTTTGGCACTTCCGGGGTTGTATTTGGTACCGGCAATAACAAAAATGGCAGAGGCAGCCGGGGATCTGCATTTAGTCTTGCAATCAACCGCAATGCAAGTTTTGGAAATACGATTTCTTATATAGGACAAAACAATCAAAGCTCCTACTCGCAAAAATTTTTAGAAGAAATAAGAAACAATAATGATAAGGATGCAAACAGTGTAGCTTCAAATTATTCCTACGGGACCAGTCTTGCATTTAATACCTATTGGATAGATACCATTGCCGGAGGCACATCCGGCAATTATCAGTTTCAAACCCGTGCACCAATCGGAACAGGTTTAATACAACGACAACAGATAATGAATAAAGGAGGTACTACCGAACTGGCATTGGGTGGGGCAACAAATCTGAATGATAAATTGTATTTCGGAGGCTCGCTGGGTGTTTCCTTTTTAGATTATTCACGTACCTCTATTTTTGATGAAGCAGATGCAACAACGAATCCAAACAATAAATTTGATTTCGCAACTTTTTCCGAAAGCCTTTCAACTAAAGGTGTTGGTTTTATAATAAGAGCCGGATTAATTTATAAACCCGTTGAACGGGTTCGGCTGGGCTTTGCATTGCATTCACCAACTTTTTTATCGCTTACAGACAATTACAGTTCGGATATTACCACCAGTACTGAGCTATATAAAGGTGAACTGAATCAGACTTCACAATTTTTAAGTGGTCTTACAAAAGCAACTTTTAAATACACACTTCAAACTCCTTATAAAATAATTGGCAGCGCATCGTATGTACTCCATGAAGTAGAGAATGTAAAAAAACAAAAAGGATTTTTAACCGCGGATATTGAATATGAAAACTATAAAGCTTCAAAATTTGATCCCACAGAAGAAGATTTAGACAATCAATCAACGGTTGACTATCTGAAGCAATTAAATAAAGCAATTGATAAAGCATACAAAGGCACATTCAACTTCCGTGCTGGCGGCGAATTGAAATTCACAACGATCATGGCAAGGCTGGGTGCTGCATATTATGGCAATCCATATAAAAATATTGTTGGTGAAAAAGGAAGTAAGTTTCAGGCAAGTGGCGGCCTGGGCTATCGCAACAAAGGATTTTTTGTAGATGTAACTTATATTCACACATTCGGAAAAGATGTTCATACTCCGTATCGTTTACAAAGTGGATTAACTCCGCTTGCAACAATTAAATCAAATACGGGAAATGCTATTTTAACGGTAGGGTTTAAAATTTGATATCTCTGTCTCTGCCAGGTGGCAGAGAACTTAGATCGAATGATTTTTCCAATCCGTTTGACGTTTTACCCGCCAATCTCTTTAACCCGTTCGGCACGCAGGGCACCACTTTGCAGC
>JANOFP010000147.1:0-5254 GCA_031413675.1 Bacteroidota bacterium | reverse complement strand
TATATACAAGCTAAGGAAAAAATTTTGTGTTTCAGAAAAGTTTCCATCCACGGGAATTTTGCATTTATTATATCCAGTAGCTGGTTTTAATGTAAAATTGTATTTTCATCCCATGACCACCGAAAAAAACATCGCTATCGTTTGTAACCAACTAGCCGGAGTTGGTAAAGCCGTCATACTTGCAGAGAAAATCGCAGGAGCAATTTCTCAAAAACAAATTCCTTATTCATTATTCAAAGAAAAATGGCCGGATGATTTTGATGGATTCACGGATGTTTGGATTGCTGGTGGAGATGGCACATTGAATTATTTTATCAATCATTACCCCGAAATAAAATTACCATTAGTGATTTTTAATGGCGGTACCGGAAATGATTTTCATTGGTTGTTGTATGGCAATAAAACATTTGAAGAACAACTGCAAACAGCATTACATGAAAACCCCAAACCAATTGATATTGGAAAATGTAATGACCGGTATTTTATCAATGGTGTTGGTACCGGGTTTGAAGGGGAAGTGGCAAAAGCATTAACGGGAAAGAAAAAATTATTAGGTAAAACATCTTTTCTTATTACCATTCTGAAAAAAATATTCAGCTTTCGTTCAAAAAATTATTCAATAAAATCGGCTGAACAAAATCTATCCGGTAAAAAACTCCTAATTGATGTAAGCAATGGCTGCCGTGCAGGTGGCGGCTTTCATATAGCACCCGAAGCCAAAGCAAATGATGGTTTATTTGATGTGGTGATTGCAGATGCACTCACTCCGTTTCAGCGATTGCGTTATTTACCTGTTATTGAAAAAGGAAAACATTTGCAACTTTCATTCATTACACATTTTCATACAAAACAAATAAACATTGGCAGTGATTCTGTGATTCAATATCACCTGGATGGAGAATATTATGAGGATAAAGGATTAGAGATTGAAATGCTTGCGGGCCATCTGTTATTCAGGTATTAATTACTTAACTCTTAATTTTCTTTTCATTAAACGGGTATGAACTTGAAAATAAAAAAAGTCCGGCTATAAATAACCGGACTTGTAAAAACTCTTCTATTAAAAAGAATTAATAATCGTTGCTGTAACCACCACGATCACGGTTGTAGCCGCCTTTTTTAAAGCCGCCACCGCCACCACTTCCGCCACTGCTGCTGCCGCCGCCGCTACCACCTCTGTAGCCACCGCCACCGCCGCCGCCACCAAAGCTGCGTTTTTTGAAACCGCCACCACCGCCTGCGCCTCTTTCGCCTTCTGGCTTAGGACGGCTTTCGTTTACAACAATTGCACGTCCATCAACTTCTGTTCCGTTGAGTGCTGCGATTGCTGCATTGCCTTGTTCGTCGTTGGTCATTTCAACAAATCCGAAGCCTTTGCTGCGGCCACTGAATTTGTCATTAACAATTTTTGCTGAAGAAACTTCGCCATACTGAGCGAAAAGATTCTGGAGGTCCTGATCTTTAAGATTCCAGCTCAGGTTACCTGCGTAAATGTTCATTTTACAATAAAGGTTTTAAATAAAAAAAAGTGTCATTCAGTAAACTAACCTTTGAACATTTACGGAAATAACGCAACGTTCTATAGGAACTAGTGAAACTGTAAAGAACACAAATAACAACGCAAAATAAAACAATTTTTTTTGTGAAGTGCAAAAGTTTTTTTTGAAGTAAAAAAAGATTGAATATTAAGGGCTAATTCCTGAATGCTGAATCAGGATTCTTAGGTGAAAAAATATACTTCCAGGTATTCAACATGGGCAGCACAACAGTTTTCAAATCAAGGCTTTGAAGCTGAAGTTTGAAACATTAATTTAAAATTTAGGGTAAAAAAATCCCCCAAAATTTCGGGGGATCTATAATAAATTGCGTTTTAAATCAATTATTCGCCAGCCACCTCAAATTCAACTTCGGCAGATTTTCCACCACCAAAATCTATTTGAGCTTTGTATGTACCAACCTCTTTGACTTCATCAGCAATACTGATTTTGCGACGGTCTATTTCATAACCTTTCTGATCGCGGATAGCACGACTGATTTGTAATGAAGTTACGCTTCCGAAAATCTTACCGCTCGTTCCTGTTTTAGCGCCAATTTTCAAAGGTGCTTCATTCAGTTTTGCAATAACGCTGTTGATTTCAGCAAGCATTTTAGCTTCTTTCTTTAGCTGCTGTTTCATTTTTTCTTCCAGCATCTTCCGATTGCCAGGTGTAGCTTCAATAGCCATAAGACGAGGGAAAAGAAAATTACGGGCATAACCGTTTTTTACTTTTACCAGTTCATTTGAGCCACCAAGATTATCTACATCCTGAATTAATATTACTTCCATCGTATTTGTTTTTTATCCCAATGAATTACAGGCTTCATTGTCTCCATGAATACATTTCTATTATTCACGGGTTAGGGATTCACCTATTTTAATAAATCTGTTACATAAGGTAACAAGGCCATCTGTCTTGCTTTTTTTACAGCCTGAGATACCTTTCTTTGGTATTTCAAACTGTTTCCGCTAAGACGACGTGGCAATAATTTACCCTGTTCGTTTAAAAATTTTTTCAGGAATTCTACATCTTTATAATCAATGTAGCGGATGCCATACTTTTTAAAACGACAAAATTTCTTTTCACGTTTGTCGTTTTTAATGGCGGTTAGATATTTAATTTCATTTTTTGCCATGATGATTAAGCCTCCACTGGTTTTTCAGTTCCTGATTTTACGCCACTTCTCTTTTTTGCATTGTACTCGACGGCGTATTTATCGAGTTTTGTGCACAGGTGACGAAGCACTGCTTCATCACGAAGAAGCTGAATCTTCAGCTTCTCATTGAAGTCGGATTGCGCTATGTACTCCATCACCCAGTAAAGACCGGTGGTCTTTTTCTGAACTGGAAACGCAAGTGATTTCAATCCCCATGGGTTCTCGGCTACTATGGAACCGCCATTGGCAGTTACAAGGCCAGCGATTTTCTTTTGTTCATTTTTGAACTCTTCATCGCTTAGAACCGGGGTAAAAATCACCATCAATTCGTAATTGTTCATTACCCTGTTTTATTGTTTTAAAAAAATTGTTTATCCGCAGATTTTTCTACGGGGCGGCAAAGATAGGGAAGCAGGGGCAGAAACGGGAGTCGGATTCTAATAAAATTTTGAACTTTGTTGTACGTTTCAAGGCATTGATTAAGCTTTTGTTGCAAACGCAGGTTAATTGAAGAATTTCTGTTGGCTTTCTTAAATGGAAAAACCCCGTTTTTAGCGGGGTTTTCAAAATTGAAATTTATTTTCTTAATCAAGTTTTATCAGTTTCATTACTTTTTTATCATTACCCTGCACTATTTCTACAAAATAAATTCCCGAAAGGTATTTCTCTCCGATTTTCACTACCTGATTTGAATGAAGACTGGTTTTTTGTTCTATAATTCTTCCCTGGATATCTGTTATTCTCAAATTTATTTTTACATTCTGGTCTGTTCCATTAATTATTAATGTAAAATAATTTGTTGAGGGATTAGGTAACACCATTACAGAAAGTTGGTTGCCTGAAGTTTCACTATTGTCTAAAGTTTTTTGTGTAATAGAAGATCCGCTGGCAGAACAAGACCCTAACATATCTCCATGTGCCAGATGTGCAACAATAGAATTTCCATCCACTGTCAATGTATTTGAATTATGGCAGACTTTTACCTTATCATTTTTATTACCACTACGAATATCAATTACATTAACTGTTTTATTTGCAGATGCCGTACAACTATTCGCATCACTGACTGTAACCGTATAGATTGTAGTTACTACCGGACTTACAGTTGCAGTTGATACTGTTGAACCGCTTGACCAGTTATAAGAATAACCAGGAGTTCCTCCGCTTGCGGCAGCAGTTAATGTTATAGACGATGCGGGAGCATAACCTAAATAAACCGTATTTGCCAAAACACCTGAAGGCAAAGCAAAAGTATCGGGAATAATTACAGATGGAGAATTATTGACAACTACTGTTGTTGTACAGGTTGCAAAATTTCCCCAATCATCAGTTGCAGTCCATGTAATAGTGCTGGTGCCGGGATTGAATAATCCGCTTGCATTATTGGTGCTTCCACTTCTTTGAGTGGTTCCGGTAATTACATAACTATAACTTACCGCATCGCAATCATCCGTTGCCGTGAACAGTGGAATGTTAAATGTGTTTGTATTATTTGTACAAAGCGGTGAAACAACAGGACAGTTTGTTACAGTCGGTGCAATTTTATTTTCAAAAATATACCGGGTAAATACCGGATAGTGATCCGAAGTTGTACCTCCATAATTTGAAACAAGACTGGTAACGTCGGTAAGAATGTTAGCTGTTGCCGTCATATAATACGGAACCATATCATTTGAAACCACGACATGATCGATTACATCATTAAAGCTTACGGTTGATTTTTTACCCGCAAGACTTAATGGCAATGTTAATGCTGTGAAATTAGTTGCATCTGTTGTAAATGCTGAATACGAAGTAACCGGCGGATTGATACCTGCCGTAATTGTAAAATCAAGATCATCATTAAAATCTCCGAGGATAATTACATTGTCGTTTGCATAATTCTGTTGTAAAGTAAATCGCAAAGTATCACTTCCTCTTTTTCTTCTGTCATAAGATGTGGCAGTAGGAGAAGTGTTTGCTTTTCCGTGTACTAAAACAAATTTTACATTTTTTGTAATGCAATTCAGTGTAACATCTGCCGATAACATATAAGGGAAACGGCCGCTTGCAAAATAATTATATGCAGGGTTTGTTATATCGGCAGCCGTATTTATTCCAGCTGATACCAAAGCAGTCGTACTGATATTGCTTAAGACAGATGTTTTATAAATGAATGCAAGTTTTTGTGCTTCTGCCAATGCGCCAACAGGATTTACAGATGTGTTGGTATGCGAACCATAGTTGCTGATTACATAAGCATATCCCGGCATTTGACTTACTACATTTGCTAATCTTATTTCGCTAACAATTTCTGTTACAGCATATACATCTGCATTCAATGATTGTAAAATAGTTTTTACATTTTGTTCCTGCAGGTTATCGTTGGCAGGGTTTTGCAAGCTGCTGCCAAACCATTCAATATTCCAGTTCACCACTTCAAGCGTTGTTGCAGGGTCAATGCTGGAGCCAGTAAGGTTAACAGCAGCATTTAAACTGCCGGAAGCAATTGAAATATTTCCGGAAAAATTCTGGTTGTTTTGATTGGGAGCAAACCGTACATAAACAGTCTTTGTAATAT
>JANOFP010000146.1:0-1921 GCA_031413675.1 Bacteroidota bacterium | reverse complement strand
AGCCGCTGAGCGTCTCGGTGCTCGGTCAGGTGGACCAGCCTGGACTCTACAACCTCGACTCGGGCGCCGGGGTCGCGCAGGCGCTGGCGGCTGCCGGCGGGCTGAAGGACTTCGCCGATTCTTCGGGAACAATCCTATAATTTATATATTTATTATTGGTATTGTGGAGAGGGAGACTACGGAGATCGGGGACAAACTTCATATACATACTAAATACCGTTCTATGCGAATTCTATTATTAATAACCATTGTGTCTTCATTCTTGATTGGATGTAGCTGGCAGTCATTTTTAAAAATATCTAAAGCACTAAGCGAAAAACAGAGAGACAAGCCTGGAACATTAAAAGGAATTACTTTCCATCAAATAAGAGAGAAGTTGATAGGCCAAAAGGAAGCAGAATTTTTAAAATCTGAATTTGACACACTTTTCTTATTAGAAAAACACAGTATTGAGTCAGGTGCTTATTACGGTAAAATATGGACTAAGCATGATAATTTATCTTATTCTTACTCCAACGATGGTTTTCATTTTATAAAGGAAAATCTTTTTACAAATTATACGAGTTATTTAGTGAGTAGATGGGATACTGTTGGCATCAGGGAGCAAGAAAAGAAATATTCAGACATGATACCGCAGCATAATATTTATGCTTCATTAATTGTTAAGAGGGGTAACTCATACGACATTCAAACGATAATCTTTAAAGAATTTTTTAAAGTTGATAGAGATAGGTTTGGTAGTCTATAGAAAAAGAAGTAAATCCCGATCTCCGTAGTATATTGAAATTTTAAAAAAATGTTGAATCGTTCCCGAAGTATCGGGACAGGTATGCTTCGTTTCCCGAAATAATCGGGACAGGTGCAACGAAACATCGGCTTCAAAGAATCCGTAAAACCGTAAGACTTTCTTGTGACAACCATAGTAAAAAAGTAATAGATACAAACAACCAGGATTTCAACGCAATTACAATTTTATCAGGGATGCCCGTTGAACCAGGTTTTTAATTCATCCATTGTATTATTCGTTTTTGTGCCATCAGTCCACCAATCGTGAAAAGTAAGTGGGTAGAGAATTAATTTTTTATCAACTCCCAATGTGCCAAGTTTTGTAGTCATGTTTGAACTATTGTCTGGAGTGATAAAAAAATCGGACTCGCCATGAAAAAGTATTGTGGGTGTTGCTGTGTTGGTAGCCTGATAATAGGGGCTGCAGTTTTTATACCGTTGTTCGGAAGATGTGGTTATCGGATATAAAGAAATACCCAGGAATGGCTGTAAAATTGAATTAAAAACAACCGGATTGTAATAGCCCATAGCAAATAAATCGGTTGGTGCAGCCATAGCTGCTGAGGCTTTTACTTTTCCAATTATATTCCGGGTGTAGGCATAGCATAACGATAAATGCCCGCCGGCACTATGCCCCACGATATATAATTTCTGGCTGTTAAAAGTATAGGATGTGGCTAACCTTAATGTAAATTGTATTGCACTGTCAACATCATCTAACTGCATTTTATAATTATCCGGGGTATTTAAAATAAGCCTGTAATTAATATTGGCGACAGCAAAGCCTCTTAGTTTCATTCCATTCAATAGCCAGGTTAATTCTGCTTTATCACCGGTTGACCAACCACCTCCATGAATAACTACAACCAGGGGTGTTGCATTTGTTCTGCCTGCTGGTAATCCAAGATCTAATTTTTGACTGCCGTTAGGCCCATATGATATGTTATTAATTGTTGTATCCGTAAGAGGACCTGAAGGTGGTGGGGTAACAGGGTTGGGTTGGCAACTGAATAAAGTGAGTGAAATAAATATGAATTGAATAAAAATAATTCTTTGCATAATATCTTAATTAGTTTAGCTATTAACTATCTGAATTAATTTTGATTTTTGAAAAAAGATTAAAGCCATTCAATTA
>JANOFP010000145.1:0-2867 GCA_031413675.1 Bacteroidota bacterium | reverse complement strand
ATACTGAGTGTTCAAAAAAAATATAAAACAACCTCCATCATCATCACACACGATATGGCCTGTGCAAAATTGACCGGCGACAGACTGGTGATTTTAAAAGATGGTGTGATGGTGGCAGAAGGAAGTTATGAAGCATTGGAAAAAAGCGATGATGCATGGGTGCGTTCATTTTTTATTTAATCATTTATTAAAAACAATTTTATGCATAAAGAAAAAGGGTCATCATGGAAATTGGGGATCTTTGTAATACTGGGGTTAGCGTTATTTGTTTCTACAATTTATTTTGTGGGCAAACAAAAAAACATATTTGGAAATACGTTTCACTTAAATGCAAAGTTCAAAACAGTAAGTGGCCTGAAAGTCGGCAATAACGTTCGCTTTTCAGGTATCAATATCGGAAATGTCTATGATGTGGAATTGCTAACGGATACTTCTGTAATGGTTGAGCTGGTGATTAAAAAAAAATACCAGGAGTTTATTAAAACTGATGCAAAGGCCAGTATTGGTTCTGACGGATTGATGGGCGACAAGGTATTAACTATTTCTCCGGGCACTGCTGGTAACAGCCCCGTAAAAAACGGCGATATTATTCTTGTAAAAAATGCTATAGAAATGGAAGATGTAATGCTGAGTGCAAAAACCAGCGTAGATAATGCCGGTATTATAACAGATCAACTGGCACAGTTTACTACCAAAATGAATAATGGTAATGGCGCTTTAAACAAACTGATTGGCGATGAGGAGTTTTCCAACAGCCTTCAAAGTACAATTCTTAATCTGCAATCCGCAACAAATGAGTTTGCATCGTTTACTGCTAAAATTAATAACAGCGGGTTATCTGAGGCGCTGGATTCAACCATGATAAATATACAGGGAGCCACAAAAGGATTGAATGAAAATATGGAAGCTGTACAAAGTAATTTTTTATTAAAAGGGTTTTTTAATAAAAAGAAAAAAGCTGAGGCTAAAAAAGCGGCTGATTTAAAAAAAGAAGAAGACAGAAAAAAGAACCTGCAAATTAAAAAAACTGCAGACTCTATAAAAAAGAGCAATGCAATAGTTCCTGTAAAAAAAATAGCAGCCAATTAATTATACCAGTAACGAATTAATTGAACTCCAAAATTTAACTCATTTCGTTTTTTATAGAACATACCGGAGATACAATCAACAAATCTGCTCTTGCATTCTTGTTAATCTATATCTGCACAAATCCGCTTACTACATTTATATCCACAATTCCCACGCCCCTATCCACTATCAATCAACCGATAGCCTCCTGAATATATTAAATATTTTTTTTAGAAAAAATTGAAAATAAATCATGGCACGGTTCTGGACTATGGGGTAAGTACGTAAAAAAAAATCTTTTCAAATTAATGTACAGCTGAATCTGAAAAGATATTCTGATTTCAAATTTTTTAAATTTATAAAACCTAAATTATGACAAATACAAATGAGCCAAAGGCTACACTAACTTACCATGAAACACCCCGTAAAAATTCCAAAAATATAATCATTGGAGTTTTAACAGCGGCCTTAATTGGCACAGCGGGTTATTTAGTAGTTGATAAAAACAAAACAAGTGATGTAATCGTACAGCAAAAAACAGAAATCGCACAGGTATCGGATGAAAAAAGCGATGTACAAAGAAGCTTTGATGAATCATTGGCAAGGCTCGATAGCATGTCAGGAGTTAATACCGATTTATCAAAAAAATTAACTGATAAAAATTCAGAGATTGCAAAAGCAAAAACTGAAATACGCAGTATTTTAAATAAAAGAAATGCAACGGCTGCAGAATTAGCCAGAGCAAAAGTGTTAATCACATCGTTGAATGATAAGATTACAACAATGGAACAGGAAGTGGCAAGGTTAACAACAGATAACCAAACCTTAACCCAGGACAAAGTTGTTTTAACGCAGGATAAAGAAGTGCTGACACAGGAAAAAGTGAAATTAACAGAAGATCTTACTGCTACAACTATCATTAAAGAAGACCTTACAAAGAAAGTTGATATCGCTTCCACATTAAATGCTTCGAATATTGCCATTACTCCGGTAAATATAAAAAGCGGTGGAAAAGAAAAAATTACAGCTACAGCAAAACGTGTTGACAAACTGATGATATCATTTGATGTAAACAACCGGATTGCAGAACCAGGTATGACAGATGTGTTTGTAATTGTTACAGGCCCCGATGGTAAGCCCGTTTCAACTGAAGCATTAGGTTCAGGAACCTTTACAACCCGTGAAGAAGGTGATAAATTATTCACTGCTAAATTACCGGTTGATGTAGTAACTGCACAAAAGAAAGCCGTTCAGTTTTCCTTTTCTCCGGGTGCAGATTTCGCAGAAGGAAATTATAAAATACAGATTTATCAAAATGGATTTATGATTGGCGAAGGTGTTCGTCAATTGAAAAAAGGTGGTTTATTTAGTTAATCAGGTTCATGTTTTATTGTTTTCATTAATTAAGAGTCGCTTTGTAAAAAGTAAGCAGCCGAATGGGGCTGCTTACTTTTTTTCTGTGAATGATATAAATTTTTCCATGGTTAATATAACAATAACACGGATAATGGAGCTCATCTTTGAATGCCGTATTTCGTTTACACATAAAATTTATAAACGATGACAAACTCAACCTTTGCTGCCCCGCATTCAGAAGTAAAATGGGGAAATCAAAAAGAAAAATTTCTTGCTAAATTTCCAGATTTAAAAGTGGAAGATTTGGAGTATGAAGAAGGTCAATGGGAGGAATTGCTAACCAGGGTACAGCTAAAACTGGGAAGAACCGAACCAGAAATGAACAGCATTATTGCAGCGCTATAAGCTGCTGAAAAGATAAAAACCGCTAGCCAACGTTAGCG
>JANOFP010000144.1:0-1527 GCA_031413675.1 Bacteroidota bacterium | reverse complement strand
GTTTACAATAGAATTTCATCAGCCAAAAATGCATTAGTTGGCCCGGTAGAATACAGAAATGACTATGGATTGCAACAGGAAGATATGCGGAGTAACCGCCCTGCTATTGGCCAGATATATGAGGCCTACGTAAAGCGTTGTTTTAAAAACGGCGCCATGGATTTTGATGACCTGCTGCTGAAATTTTATGAGTTGTTGAAAAACGTGCCGGAGAGTTTGGCGAAATACCAGCGAAAGTTCAAATACATTTTAATTGATGAATACCAGGATACCAATCCGGCGCAGTATGAGATCATCAAACTGCTTGGGGCTATGCATGAAAATGTATGTGTGGTGGGAGATGATGCACAGAGTATTTATAGTTTCAGGGGGGCCACCATTCAAAATATTTTACAGTTCCAGAAAGATTACGAGGAAGTGAAGATGGTAAAGCTGGAGCAAAACTACCGCAGCACTAAAAGCATTTTAAATGTCGCTAACGAAGTAATTAAAAACAACAAAAACCAGATTGAGAAAGTGCTGTTTACCGAAAACAGTGAGGGAGAAAAGATAAAGCTGGTGCGGACAATGACGGATAATGATGAAGGAAAATTTGTAGCGGACAGTATACAGGAACAGAAACTGCGTAATCATTACAGCAATAAAGAGTTTGCTATCCTTTATAGAACCAATGCACAAAGCCGTGCTTTTGAGGAAGCTTTACGAAGGATGGGAATTGCTTATACTATTTATGGAGGCATCAGTTTCTACCAGCGAAAGGAAATAAAAGACATTGTTGCTTATCTCCGCATTATTGTAAACCCGAAAGATGAAGAAGCATTAAAACGTATCATCAACTACCCTGCAAGAGGTATTGGTAAAACAACTATCGACAAGCTGGTTTTGTCAGCCAATGAAAATAATATCAGCATGTGGGATGTGCTGGAAAAAGCAAATGAGTTTGGTTTCAGGGCAGGAACTTTTACAGCCCTGGAAGACTTTGTAACGATGATAAAAAGCTTTGCCAGCATGCTGACCAGACAAAATGCATACGAAGTAGCATTTCACGTTGGCAAGCAAACCAATTTAGTAAAAGAACTTTTCAATGATAAAAGCACCGAAGGCGTTCAACGATATGAGAACATACAGGAGCTATTAAATTCTATTAAGGAATGGACAGAAAGCCCGGATACGGAAGACGGGGAACTGGTAGATAAAAGCCTGGCTTCTTATTTACAGCAAATTACTTTGCTTACTGATGCAGACGAAAAGGATCCGGATGCCGATACGGTGAAGTTGATGACGATACATGCGGCGAAAGGTTTAGAGTTTACTTGTGTGTTTGCAGCAGGGCTGGAAGAAATGCTTTTTCCCAATGCGATGGCAATTAATACAAGAGAAGAGCTGGAAGAAGAGCGACGTTTATTTTATGTGGTTATTACAAGGGCCAAGCAACGGCTATGGATTACTTATGCCAATACCCGGTACCGCTTTGGAAGTTTAGTTCAAAATGAACCCAGCCGTTTTATTGAAGAAATTCCTGAACAG
>JANOFP010000143.1:0-3125 GCA_031413675.1 Bacteroidota bacterium | reverse complement strand
GATGTATAAACCGGAGCCAGGCCAGCTATTGAATCTACATAGCTGTTTACATTCATGGCATCCTGCTGTGCCTCCGTTAGTGTTACCTTGCAGGCGGAAAAACATGTTATTGCAAAGGCAGCGGTAATCAGTAATTTATTTATTTTCATTATTTGAAATTTTATCCTTTGTTTGTGAAGCAATTTTGAATTTTCATTCTTGTTTACGATTCGTCTTTTGTGCTCCTCACCAATCCAATGCCTGTTATAAAAAATAAAAGACCGAGTACACCGTAAATAATCAACGCTTTCATGTCGGCTGTGCCACCACGGGTATTCGTAAATACTACAGCGGTGTAAATAAGGCCGCCTATTCCAAGTATTGTTAGTATAACTCCAAATATTCTTTTGACATTCATGGTTTTATTTTTACTTGATTAATTGCATTTTTCCTGTGATAATTCATTCCTGTATCATTGTATAATCTGTCATTTATATTATAACAATGCGGGTGCGGAAATCAAAGGTGATTCATTTACCTGCGGCGGGTGTTACACAACTAAGAAAATGAGTTGCAAGATTCACATACATGAATACAGGTTCTGATGCAGCGGAGAAATAAAAGCCTGGTGATTGAATTCTTCGAGTTATGAAAAATTCATTTTATTTTATAACCCCGTAGGGGCAATATTTTGGTAACATAAAATATAATCAATGAACAAAGCCCCTACGGGCAATGTCATTAAGTTAAGAAATGACTGCAGTTTAATGCCACTCCTTCGGAGTTTTATACACCATACTCTGAATTTTTCTATAATAATTCCACCTCTTCGAGGTTAAAAATCCCGAAGGGATGTTATTATTATAGATGTAAGACAACCGGCAGTTCTAAAAATCCCGAAGGGATGGCACTATAAAATCTTAACTTAACGACTTTGCCCATCGGGGCGAAATTTTTTTATTCCAAGCACTTATTCTCAAACCAGCCTGCCGGTTGGCACATTACTAACCATTCTGTATTTGCTGTAAAATATAGAGAGAATTTTATTACTAAAGATTGGCGGGATAAGTTGCGCCCAGATGGGGCTTGATATTCTTATGTACTGGCAGCATTACCAAAATGCCAGCCCTTCGGGCTTTGTAAAAAAAATTCAGCAAGTCCAATAACTTTAAATAATTTCTGATAGCAGCTCTACGTGGAAGTCTGCCAACTGGCGGACAAAATTGGAATTAGCGAATGACAATCACCTGATATATTTTTTTATCAGGCAGGAATATAAATATCAAACTGTGCTCCTTTGTTTAATTCGCTGGTGGCGGTAATGATGCCGTTGTGGTTCTCAACTATTTTTTTTACAATGGCAAGCCCGATGCCGGTACCTGCATATACTTCTTTGCCGTGTAGTTTTTGAAACACTCCGAAAATGCGTACACTAAATTGTGGTTCGAAACCAATGCCATTATCTTTAACGGTGATATGACAATAATTTTTTTCAGGTGAAAGGTTTTCGTTTTTTAGTTTATTCCCTTTTACAACGTTACTTGTTATTACGATATGTGATGGTTTGTCCGGCTTTGAAAATTTAAGTGCATTGCTTATAAGATTGTACATCAATTGGCGAAACTGAAATGCGATAATGTTGGCCGGACAGAGTCCGATAGCTTCTATTGTTGCATGCTTTTCCTGAATGGTATCTTTTAGTTCGGTTTTTACTTCTTCAATAATTTTATGGAGGTCACATTCTTCAAAATTAAGTTCCGTAGTGCTGATGCGGGAGAAAGCCAGTAAATCATCTATCAATTGCTGCATTCTTCCTGCGGCTAATTGCATTCGCTGGAAATTATATTTACCCTTCTCAGATAGATTTTTACCTTCATTTTCTAGTATGATTGTTACAAAGGTTTGTATTTTTCGCAGAGGCTCCTGTAAATCGTGACTGGATATATAAGTGAATGCCAGGAGCTCTTTGTTAGCAGTAATTAATTCTGCTGCCCGTTTTTCTTTCTCTTCATTTTGAAAGGCCAGTTCTTTGTTTGCAATGATTAATTCTGCTGCCCGCTTTTCTTTCTCTTCATTTTGAAAAGCCAGTTCTTTGTTAGCAATAATTAATTCAGCCGCCCTTTTTTCTTTCTCATCATTTTGAAAAGCCAATTCTTTGTTCGCAATGATTAACTCTGCTGCCCGTTTTTCTTTCTCATTGTTTTGAAAGGCAAGTTCTTTATTGGCAATTCGTAAATCTTTTGCCCATTTTTGTTCTGTTACATCACGGGCTGCTGCAAAAACTCCAAGCACATTGCCTTTATCATCTTTATAAACAGAAGCATTGTAAAGCACATCTGTCAAATTTCCGTTTTTATGTTTTATCGTTAACGGATAATCTGCTACAAAACCTTTTTCAAAAACCTGGCGATAACCTTCCTGTGCTTTTTTTGGCTCTGTAAAATAATCTGAGAAATCTGTGTCTATCAATTTCTCCCGGGCAACACCTGTAACTTTTATTGATGCCTCGTTCACATCTAAAATCTTTCCGGTGGCACTGATGGTAACAAGGGGATCTAAACTTGCTTCAATTAAACTACGGGCATAGTTCGCAATGATTAACTCTGCTGCCCGTTTTTCTTTTTCTTCATTTTGAAATGCCAGTTCTTTATTGGCAATTATCAGCTCTGCTGCCCGTTTTTCTTTCTCATCGTTTTGAAATGCCAGTTCTTTGTTGGCAATACCTAACTCAGCTGCCCGTTTTTCTTTCTCTTCGTTTTGAAAAACCAATTCTTTATTCGCAATACCTAACTCAGCTGCCCGCTTTTCTTTTTCATCGTTTTGAAAGACCAATTCTTTATTGGCAATACCTAACTCGGCTGCACGTTTTTCTTTCTCTTCGTTTTGAAATGCCAGTTCTTTATTAGCAATGCCTAACTCGGCTGCTCTTTTTTCTTTCTCTTCATTTTGAAAAATCAGTTCTTTATTAGCAATGCCTAACTCGGCTGCACGTTTTTCTTTTTCTTCGTTTTGAAAAACCAACTCTTTGTTGGCAACGCTTAATTCGGCTGCACGTTTTTCTTTTTCTTCGTTTTGAAAAACCAATTCTTTGTTGGCATTGCTAATAAAGAACTGATTTTTCAAAATGTAGAGAAAGAAAAAAGAGC
>JANOFP010000142.1:0-12125 GCA_031413675.1 Bacteroidota bacterium | reverse complement strand
CTACGCAAGCTATACAGGGAAAAGCTGCGGGTGTACAAATTATAAACAGTGGTGCACCAGGTAGTGCACCCAATGTAAGAATAAGAGGTACGGGTTCAATACTAGGTGGTGTAAATCCATTGTATGTGGTGGATGGAATTATTACTGACGATATAAGAAATATTAATTCTGCAGATATTGTTTCTGTTGATGTATTAAAAGACGCTTCTTCAACAGCTATTTATGGAGCAAGAGCAGCGAATGGCGTAATACTGATAACTACAAAAGCCGGAAGCAAAACAAAATTCACTATAAACTATAATGCCTTTGCTGGTTTACGGATTTTGAATCATAAAGTGGCAATGGCTGAACCCAATTTATTTGCAGTGTATTCAAACGAAGCCGCTGCGGCTCCTGTTATTCTTGCTTCAGATATTACCGGGTCTACCAACTGGTACGATGCTATAACAAGACCAGCTATTTTTCAAAATCATAATTTATCAGTAAGCGGTGGCAAAAACAAGTACCGGTATTTTATTTCTGGTGGTTATCTTAATGAAAACGGAATTCTTCTTGAAAATAATTACCAGCGTATTACCGTAAGGTTAAATCATGACTTTACGTTTAATAGCAAATTTAAAATGGGTAATAATCTTTCTTTCTCTCATTATAAATCTGAAAATAAACCCTACGGACTTTTTACAACTGCTTATATAGCGGCGCCTATTTTTAATCCTAAAAATGCTGATGGCACGTATAGTAATACAGATAAGAGTGATGTTGGAAATCCGATAGCAACATTAGAAACTACCAATAGCCGTAGTTACGGAAACAGAGTTACCGGTACATTATGGGGAGAGTATCAAATAATCAAAGGGCTTTCTTTCCGATCATCTTTCGGTATAGATGCAGAACAGAATAATGGATGGAACTATTCTCCTGTTTATTTTACTTACCTGCCCAATGGTGGTATGACCGGACAAAAAAATGAAAAAAGCGATTTGAATTTTAGCAAGGACAGCATTTATCATTGGACATGGGATAATTTTTTTACGTATGAAAAAAAGTTTGGTGAAGCTCATAACCTGAAACTCACCGCAGGTCATACAGCGGAAAGAAGAAATGGCTGGAGCAATAATGCATCAATTGCAAATGGCAATATAGCTGATGATAAAACTAAATGGGTTTTAAATTTTAAAGATACTGCCGGCGGACAACAGAATATTCGCACAGCTATTGGAAATTATTATAAAAGAGAATCTTATTTCATACGGGCCAACTATGCTTTTAACGATAAGTATTTACTCAATGCAACTTTCAGAAGAGATGGTAACAGCAATTTTCCTTTATCACAGCGTTGGGGAAATTTTCCATCAATTGGATTCGGATGGATTATTTCCAAAGAAAAATTTATGGATAATCAAAAAACGTTTGATTTTCTAAAACTCAGAACAAGCTATGGCTTGGTAGGTAATGATGTAGTGCCTTCCGGTGCATTTGATTTAAAACCTTCTGAGTTTGCTTATGCTTATTTTGGAACCAACAGGATTAATGGCGCTACGGTAACAACTATCGTTGATCCTAATTTGCAATGGGAGGTGGTAAAAGAATTTGACATCGGTATCGAGTTTTCTGCTTTAGATAAAAAATTGACCGGAGAGATAGATTATTATCATAAAAATGCTACAAAAGCATTGTATAGAATTCCACTTCCAAGTATTGGCTTTGGTTCCGAATTGGTAACCAACGCCGCTGATGTATTGAATCAGGGAATAGAACTTTCGCTGGGCTGGAATAACAGCATCAATAAAAATACACGCTACTCAATAAAAGGAAATATCACGTATAATAAAAACAGTGTGCAAAGTATTGGTATCGGTCAGGCTATTTTTGACGGCAGTCTTGCCAATGGAAAAACAGCAACCATTACAGCAGTCGGTCAGCCAATCGGTTCTTTTTGGGTTTATAAAACAAATGGAATTTTTCAAACAAATGCTGAAGTAGCTGCTGCTCCTCATTTAATAAATACAGAAGCAGGTGATTTCAGATTAGTTGATTTAAGTGGCCCCGCCGGCAATCCCGATGGAATAATAGATGAATATGATAAATACTATGCCGGTTCTTATCAGCCTAAACTATATTATGGAATAAATGCTACTGTAAACTGGAAACAATATGATTTTGGGTTAGACATTTTCGGCAATGCTGGTAACAAAGTATATAATGCAAAGAAAGGTGTGCGGTACGGAGGCAATTATAACCTGGAATATGATGTAGCTAAAAACAGGTGGCAACCGGGCTCAGGCATTAATGATTATCCAAGAGCATTTAATGGTACTGCTACTGTCTCCGATTATTTTGTAGAATCCGGATCATTTATCAGGATAAATAATATATCAGCCGGTTACACTTTTAATTTAAAAAATGCAAACTCTGCTTTTCAAAATCTAAGAGTGTATGTGAATGCACAGAACCCGTTTATTTATACAAAGTATACCGGGTTTACGCCGGAGTTGCCGGGTTCGCCTACAGCTTCTGGAATTGAATTAAATATTTACCCGGTTTCAGCGAGTTATATGGTGGGTGTAAATGTGCAGTTTAAATAAATTAATAAAGAGTTTATGCGTCAGTTAAATAAAAAATTACTTTTCGTTCTGATAATAAGTATTGCTTGTTATCCTTCCTGCAAAAAATCTTTTTTAACTGAAGAGCCAAGAACAGTTACACTAAATGATCTGATAAATAATCCGCAGGATGGCGCCCAGCGGCTTATTGCAGCAGTCTATTCAAAATTATATGACTGGAATGTTCATACATTTTCGTGGATAGGTATTTCAAGTATTACTTCAGATGATGCAGATAAAGGAAGTGACCCCGGTGATTATGGTACGGATAAAAACCTACTTGACAACTGGACCTTTGATGCCAACAGTATATCATTTGATGAAGTATGGATAGGAAATTTTGAAGGAATAGGCAGATCAACCTATGCGTTAAAGTTATTGCCGGATATGAATCTGCCTCCAGCAGATAAAGACAGGTATATGGGTGAAGCAAAATTATTAAGAGCTTATTTCTACTGGAACCTGGTAAGAACATTTGGCGGTGTACCTAAAATAGATCATGTACTGGAGTCACAAACAGATATTCTCACTTCCAGTGTACGGGTAAGCGCTGCAGAAATTTATTCTTTCATTGAGCAGGATCTTACTGATGCTATAACAAAACTTCCATTAACAATAAACAGCGCTGAACGGGGACGAGTTTCGAAAGGAGCAGCACAGGCTTTACTTTCCAAAGTATTGTTGTATCAAAAAAAATGGGCTCAGTCAAAAGCAATATGTGATGCTATCATTTCCGGAACACAATATTCTTTATTACCAAACTATGCAATCATCTGGAGAGAGTCCGGCGAATTTTCTGCTGAATCAATATGGGAAGTAAATGCAATAGGTACAACTCCCAATAAAGGCATTGATGGTTATTTTTTAGTACAGGCCCCACGAGGTGCAGGTGGATTGGGTTGGGGATTTAACACACCATCACAAAATTTATTTGATGCTTATGAACCCGGTGATACAAGAAGAGCAGCTACCATTATGCAAAGAGGCCAAACGCTTTGGGATGGTTTTGTTGTAAATGCCGGAGCACCCAGCCCGTTTTATAATTATAAATCGTATGTAAGTAAAACTGGAGAATCTTTTAATGGTGATGATGTAAATACAAATAAAAATCTTCGCATTTTTCGCTATGGCGAAATTCTTCTTATAAAAGCTGAAGTAGAAAACGAACTGAACGATACGACTGCAGCAAAAACAGCATTGAATCAATTAAGGGTGCGTGCAGGTCTTTTACCTGTTTATGCCATTAGCCAGCTTGATATGCGAAATACAATCTATAAAGAACGAAGAGTGGAAATGGCATTTGAACATGACCGCATGTTTGATTTAATACGCACTGGCAGGGCTGCAACAGTTTTGCAAGCAGCGGGCAAACCCTACGTGTCTCCCAAAAATGATTTATTTCCAATACCACAACACCAGATCAATTTAAGTGCAAACAGAATTATTCAAAATCCAGGATACTAAACCATTTAATATTTCAATTATCGATTTAAAAAAAAACAACAAAAAAAAATGAAAACAACAACAAAAATAATACTGGCGATTACGGTAGTATTTTTAGGTGTATTTGCAGGTTGCGACAAAAATGAAGATGTTCCATTACCAACTATCGGAGGATATAATAACTCTGATGAAGTAGGATCAGTCAATCTGAAGGCTTACTGGCCGCTTGATGGAAATGGAAATGAAAGCAAAGCTGGCACAGTTCCAACCTCCAGCGCAGGTGTGACCTTTGCAGCAGGTGGAATAAAAGGACAGGCTGCTACATTTGCAAACGGTTATATCTATTATGCAAGTGCGGTAGGTGGAGCATTAGCATCCAACCAACCGTTTTCTGTTAGTGCATGGGTGCAGGCAGCAAATAATTTTGTTGCTGGCGGTAGTGCTCCGGCCAACAATCACCCTTATCAGTATTTTCAAATGGCAAGACCAACCCAACTATTTGGAAATGTAAACCTGTTGATTGAAGCAGGGCAATATGCAATTGCTTCGGATACTTTAACTCTTAAATCTTTATATAGTAATACCGGCGGTTTACAGGATAACATCAATAATTATGGTATCGCTGGTACAGAATATAAAGTTGTAAAAAAAGGGGGTACCAATCAATGGATACATGTTGTTACTACGTATAATCCTGCAGGTGGTTCCGGAGCTCAGAGTATTTTCAGAATTTATGCTGATAGTGCATTAGTAAGTAATACCAATTTTGAAAACAGGGGAACTAATTCCTTTGTTTATACTCCGCATGAAATAATCATTGGAGGCTGGTATAATAATATACCCGGCAAAACAGTTTCTGCAGATACATGGACAACTCCTTTCACTGGTAAAATAGATGAGATAAGAGTTTATAATAAACTCTTAACAGATGCGGAGATCATCGCATTATATCAATTAGGAAAAGCAGGAAGATAATTTTTTTGGTAATTCAAAAAACGGGGCTGTTATTCGAGCCCCGTTTTTTAGTTTTATGTTTAAATGAGAATGAGAAAAATATTTTTTATATCAATAGTTCTGATCCTTTTCTTTTCATGCAAAAAAAAGGATATGATCCCACCCGGCCCACTGCAATTTGTGAGGGCAGAGATAGACAATAAATTTTCTTCAGCGGTTTATTACGATACCCGGATAAATCCATCATTAAAACTTGTATTCAGTAATGCTGTCGGCAGGCAGAGTGTAACAAGCAATATTTTGTTAACCGAAAACGGCGTTACAGTTCCCGCCACTTTTACTTATGAAAAAGAAGATAGTGTTGTAGTTGTTATCCCGCAATCACCATTAAAATATTTAACCCGGTATACTATAAAGGCTGCTACAGATTTGCAATCGGTAAAAACAGGTAAGCTTGATGTTGCAGTGGATATTCAGTTTATAACATCAATAGATTCTTCAGATAAATTTCCATTGATCACCGATTCACAGTTACTGGATACAGTACAAAGAAGAACGTTCCGGTATTTCTGGGAATTTGGGCATCCTGTAAGTGGTATGTCAAGGGAACGTAATTCCAGTGGAGATGTTGTAACTACGGGTGGAACTGGTTTTGGAATAATGTCAATCATTACAGCAGTCAATAGAAATTTTATAACCAGGACGGAAGGCCGTGATCGCATATTAAAGATCTCAAATTTTTTAATAAATAGTTGCACACGATATCATGGCGCATTTGCACATTGGGTAAATGGGGCTACAGGATCAACCATTCCATTCAGCACAAATGATAATGTCGCTGACCTGGTAGAAACTTCTTATTTAATAAATGGATTGCTGACAGCCCGTGAATATTTCAATACAGCCGATGCAGTTGAAATGGATCTCCGCAATAAAATAACCAGTATCTGGAATGCTGTGGAATGGAATTGGTTCAGGCAAAATAATCAAAATGTATTGTACTGGCATTGGAGCCCAACGCTAAACTGGACAATCAACCAACAAATAAGGGGTTGGAATGAAGCTTTGATAGTTTATGTTCTCGCAGCTTCAGCTAACACTGATCCCATTCCTAAAGTGGTATATGATAATGGCTGGGCAAACAATGGAAGTATCCGGAATAATAATACATATTATGGATATCAATTGCCATTAGGCCCTTCGAATGGTGGGCCATTATTTTTTTCACATTATTCTTTTTTGGGTATTAATCCAAACGGACTGGCAGATGCGTATGCTAATTATCAAACACAGACATCTAATCATACTAAAATAAATTATGAATATTGTAAAATCAATCCACGAGGATATTTTGGTTACAGTAGTTTATGCTGGGGATTAACTGCAAGCGATATTCCCACCGGGTATGGAGGCAATGAACCCAATAATGACCGGGGTGTAATTACACCTACGGCAGCTCTTTCATCTTTTCCATATACTCCAATGGAATCAATGAATGCCTTAAAATTTTTTTATTACAAACTCGGCGATAAATTGTGGGGGCCTTATGGTTTTTATGATGCATTTAGTTTAAATAATCTCTGGTTTGCCAACTCAACGCTGGCAATAGACCAGGGGCCAATAATTGTGATGATAGAGAATTACCGGAGTGGTTTATTATGGAACCTGTTTTCCGGTGCACCGGAAATTAAAAATGGATTGAGAAGACTGGGTTTTACCGCACCTTACTTATAGAAATATTTTTTTCAATTCTTAAGATAATTTGATTTTTCAAAATGGTAATAAGATGCATGGTGGCTTTATTATTTTTAATTCCTGGATGTAATCCGGGAATTAAATCTGTCGTTATGGAAAATAATCTCATTGCAGCAGATGATACATCGATATTCAAGTTAGTACAGCAGCAAACATTTCAATACTTCCATGATGGCGCAGAGCCGGTAAGTGGTATGGCAAGAGAACGTTTTCATGTGGATAATATTTATCCTGAAAATGATAAGCATATTGTAACCAGTGGCGGCACTGGATTTGGTGTAATGGCAATATTAGTTGGTATAGAAAGGGGATTTATTTCAAGAGATGAAGGAAGAAAGCATCTGGAAAAAATAGTTCACTTTTTAGAAACAGCAGATCGTTTTCATGGTGCCTGGCCGCATTGGTGGAATGGTGAAACAGGAAAGGTAAAACCATTTAGTAAAAATGATGATGGTGGTGATTTAGTAGAAACTTCATTTATGATACAGGGTTTGCTTTGTGTTCGGCAATATTTCAGCAATGGAAATGATGCAGAAAAAAAATTGGCATCCAGAATTAATAAGCTGTGGGAAGAAGTTGAGTTTGATTGGTACCGAAACGGACAAAATGTTTTGTACTGGCACTGGAGTCCCAACCAAGGATGGAAAATGAATTTTCAGGTAAATGGATATAATGAATGTTTGATATTATATATACTCGCTGCATCATCTCCCACACACAGTATACCTGCAGAAGTGTATCATGAGGGTTGGGCAGAGAATGGAAAAATAAAAGCAACTTCATCGTATGGAGGCTATACATTAAATATGCGTTACCAGGGTAATCCCCCACAGGGTGGTCCATTGTTCTGGGCACATTATTCTTATCTCGGTCTTGATCCACGGGGATTGAAAGATAAATATGCTGACTACTGGGAAGAAAATAAAAACCTGGCACTTATAAATTATCAATGGTGTGTTGACAATCCTAAAAAATTTAAAGGGTATGGATCAAACAACTGGGGATTAACATCCAGTTACTCTACAAAATTTTATACAACCCATGCACCAAATATGGAAAATGATTTAGGTGTTATATCTCCCACAGCAGCGTTATCATCTTTTCCATATACACCCGTACAGTCAATGGCTACAATGAAACACTGGTATAATGATTTGAAAGATAAAATTTGGGGGCCTTATGGTTTTTATGATGCATTCAGTGAACAGGATAACTGGTATGCACCAAAATATCTTGCAATTGACCAGGGGCCAATCGTAGTAATGATGGAAAACTATCGAAGCGGTCTGCTATGGAATTTATTTATGAGTTGCCCGGAAATAAAACAGGGGTTAAAAAAATTAGGGTTTGAAAGCCCACATCTAAAAAAATAAGTAATGAAAAAAATTATTCTTGCTGGATTATCATTTATATCATTAACTGCCGTCGCACAAACACGGGTTGATGTAAAGATGAATGTGTTTGTGAGCAGCCTGATGAAGAAAATGACTTTGAATGAAAAGATTGGTCAGTTGAACCTGCTTACACCGGGTGGAGATGTGAACACAGGTACGGTAGTGAGCAGTAATGTAGAAAAAAAAATTATAGAAGGAAATGTAGGAGGATTATTTGGGGTAACGGGAGTAGATAAAATAAAAGTTGCCCAGGATATTGCTGTTAAACAAAGCCGTTTAAAAATCCCGTTGTTATTTGGTTCAGATATTATTCATGGTTACAAAACTATTTTCCCGATTCCGCTGGCTCTTTCCTGCAGTTGGGATATGAAATTAATTGAACAAAGTGCAAGAATTGCTGCACTGGAAGCAACAGCCGATGGCTTATGCTGGAACTTTTCTCCCATGGTCGATATAGCCCGTGACCCTCGTTGGGGTCGAATTGCTGAGGGATCAGGCGAAGATCCTTATCTCGGTTCACAAGTAGCTAGGGCGATGGTAAAAGGATACCAGGGAAATGATTTGTCAAAAGACAATACAATGATGGCTTGTGTAAAACACTTCGCATTATATGGTGCTTCCGAAGCAGGAAGAGATTATAATACAACTGATATGAGCCGGATAAAAATGTATAATGAATATTTACCACCATATAAAGCTGCGATAGATGCCGGAGTGGGAAGTGTGATGAGTTCATTTAATGATATTGATGGTATTCCTGCGACAGGCAATAAATGGTTGTTAACAGATTTGCTGAGAAAGCAATGGGGCTTTAAAGGATTTGTTGTATCCGATTATACTTCATTAAATGAGATGATAACACATGGTATGGGTGATTTGCAGGCAGTATCTGCCCTTTCATTAAAAGCCGGGCTCGATATGGAAATGGTTGGAGAAGGATTTCTAATAACGCTGAAAAAATCATTGCAGGAAAAAAAGGTTACAATATTTGAAATTGATCAGGCATGTCGTCGAATTCTTGAAGCAAAATATAAGTTAGGATTGTTTGATGATCCTTACCGGTATATTGATCTCACTAAACCTGCTAAAGAAATTTTGACAGAACAAAGAAGAAAAGAAGCAAGAGAAATAGCTGCTCATTCATTTGTGTTATTAAAAAACAATAATCAATCATTGCCATTGAAAAAATCCGGTACCATAGCTTTAATAGGCCCCCTGGCAAATGATAAAAGCAATATGCTGGGCACATGGGCCGTGTCAGGAGATTCAAAATTATCAATTCCCGTTTTTGATGGAATGAAAAACATAACAGGAAACAATGTAAATATTTTATATGCAAAAGGTGCCAACATTTCGGATGATATAGTACTGGCAAAAAAAGTAAATGTATTTGGAACCCGGATTGATATTGATAAACGAACACCGGATGAGATGCTGATTGAAGCATTGGAAGTTGCTAATAAATCGGACGTTATAGTAGCTGTAGTGGGTGAAGCTACAGAAATGAGTGGTGAAGCAGCAAGCAGAACAGATATAACTATTCCTGAAAGCCAGAAGAAATTAATAAAAGCATTAGCAAAAACCGGGAAACCATTGGTACTTGTAATTATGAGTGGAAGACCACTTGCATTACCAGAAGAAAATCAACTTGCCACTTCCATACTGTATGTATGGCATGCAGGAACCGAAGCCGGTAATGCAATTGCAGATGTTTTGTTTGGCAATTATAATCCATCCGGAAAACTTTCTGTTTCATTTCCTGTAAATGTTGGACAAGTGCCCATCTACTACAGTCAGAAAAATACGGGCAGACCTTCTCCTGATGACTCACCCAAATTCCTATCGAACTATTTAGATGCGCCAAACGCACCTTTATTTCCTTTTGGTTTTGGTTTAAGTTATACTTCATTTTCTTATAGCGACATTACATTGAACAATACTTCTATGAAAATGAATGAGAGCATTATTGCTAAAGTTACCATAACAAATACGGGTAACTATGATGGTGAAGAAGTGATACAACTATACATTCGTGATCTGGTGGGTAGCATTACCAGGCCGATAAAAGAATTAAAAAAATTTCAAAAAACATTTTTGAAGAAAGGAGAAAGCAAACAAGTAACTTTTACTATCAGCCCGGAAGATCTTAAGTTTTATAACTCAGCATTGAAATTTGCAGCAGAGCCGGGAGAATTCAAACTGTTCATTGGTACGAATAGCAGAGATGTGAAAGAGGCGGGCTTCAGGTTGTTTTAAAATCAGTAACAAGCTACTTTTCAGTTTGAATCTGAATCGTTACCTCTATTAATACACTAACTATGAACTCAAACAGGTAAGACTTAAGTGGGTTATCAAAGAGCAGATAGGTATTAATTGAACGGAGATAAAAAACCGGATTCGTTAAATGAACCCGGCTCGATCAAATTTGTTTCTGTACTTTAAGGTCATAAAGCAGGGTTATTTGTTATTTCCAGTTCCCTTGATAATACCTGTTTTTCTTCTTCAGTTATACAGCCGCTATTCATATAATTAATAATCGCTGTTTTATAGTTTTTGCTGGCCTCAAGTCCAGGTGTCTTTTTTGCAAGACTCCCACTCATTGGCCCTATTTTTTTTGCTTGTACTCCTTTTGTCATTGGTAATTTTTTTTCTAAGACAACTCATATTTGTATTTTTAACGAACTAAAGCCAAATTCAATGCTTACAATCGCACCACGAAAAAGTGTACTGGTAACTAAAGACAAACCAACAATTACAGTTGGTGATAACAGTTTTTTGTCTGTGAGGGGAGATGGAACCAACCCAAAGGTGATCCTTACAAGAGGAAAAGAAAACGGACATCTGTTGCTCATAGAATCTGCAATGGGCCTTCCATTTACGATGGTCGATAATATAAAAAAGCACCGTACAGAACTTAGTGGCAAACATCAAATGAAGGGAGGAGATACACTTTTATTAGTATGGAGCGGAACACGATGGGTACAAGTAAGTTATTCAAAAAATTACTGATGGTTATTTTTTTTCGCCTTGCATTTCTATCATAAAATAAAAACTCGGATGCACACCTGTCCCGAATTATTTTTTCTTCCAGCCAATTGAAGGGTCAATATTGCAAAACCAAATGAAAAAAATTATATGGTTTTATTTATAAAAGAAATTACCTTAGTCCACTACTCCCAACCTATCAGAACTGAAATACCAACTTAAATAAATTATTCACTTTAAAAAGTAAAACATGAAACGAATTTTTGTAGCCGTTTTTGCAATTTCTTTTATGGCATGCAACAACGAAAAAGCCGCCGACACTGCTGCTGAAACAAAAGCCAATGTACCCGCCAATATGCACGGATTCACTGCGGACTATTCAGCCTCTTTTGTAATGGATGATGCAACAAATACTGAAACTGTTCTGGCCTTATGGGAAGACTGGAAAAAAGGTGATCTTTCTCCCAGCCGCTCCCGTTTTGCTGACAGCCTCTCTTTGTTTTTGGCTGATGGAACCAGCATGGTGGGCCTCACTGATACTTTACTTAAAAACATGCAGGGATACCGTAGTTCATTTAAAGGCATGGTTATGACATTGGATGCAATATTTGCTGTGAAAAGCACTGATAAAAATGAAGACTGGGTATCTGTATGGGGAACTGAAATCCAAACAGACATGAATGGAAAAGTAGATTCCATAAGTCTTCAGGAAACCTGGCGGTTTAATAAAGCTGGAAAAGTTGATATGATGTTCCAGGCTGTACGTAAAGGAATTTTACCACCACCTCCAACCAAATAAAAAATTTATTTACAAAAGACCGCCCCGCCTTAGGTGGGACGGTCTTTTTTTTGCTGAATTTTGCCCCGTTGTTGCTGGCAAGTTTTTTAATTCGATTTTTTTCGTTGTCTTTTTAACCCGTTAATTTTTCTACCTTCATTTATATGAAAAAAATTCTGCTGCCATTATTTTTTATTGCTGTTACACATCTTT
>JANOFP010000141.1:0-1702 GCA_031413675.1 Bacteroidota bacterium | reverse complement strand
CCAGTTTTCCCTGACTCCCTCAATAATTAAAACTTCTTTTTTAATTGAGTTGTATGTGAATGTAAACGGCAATGGCCCTGTAAATCTCCTGGCATCTCTCCAATCTGCAAATGGTGAATTTTCAGGCAAAGAAACTTCTTCTTCTGTTTTATCTATTGTTACTTTAAATTTTGAATTTGTTGATGAAATTTCTATTGAATTAATTTGTTCTTTTTGAAGAATGTCAGTTGTTGTATAATTGTAATGAGTAAAAATGTTGCCCATGAATTCCATTTTCTTTTTATCAGTTTCTGATTTAAGAATGTATAAACCATGTAAACTCTTTCCGGCATTGTTTGTATAACGTACAAATACACGATAACCGATTAAAAAAAAATCGTTACCCATAAACTTAGGAAAACCTTTCGGTCGTAGCTCTTTTGGTTGAACCATTGCTATTGCAATAAAAGCCCATTTGTCATTAAATGTGTCTAGTTGTAAACATTCGGGTATGTAAGTTTCTATTTGTTCTTTAGGAACTGCAAATGTCAGCACAAGTGAACTTTCAAAAAATGCTTCAACCGCAAATGGATGATTTTTTAGGAATGATAACATGTTAAGTCTCTTGGGCTAATTTATTGTTCATGTAAAATTCGTTGAAATAAACAACAAGTATAAATAGAAATGCAAATAAAACATTCAGCTTACCCCACAGTAGTAAGTCCGGTACTAGAATAAATTCAAGTGTGTTCATTATTGCAACAATTGAAATTTGAGCAATGGCATTAAGTCTTGATTTGATCTTACTTAAAATCCAAATTGCCATAAATATTTCTGAAAAGCCAATAAGAAATGTAAACAGTCGTGAATGTTCAATTCCAATGATTCTTGCTACAATTTGCTGGTGTCTTGGAACAAGATTTAGCACTTTACAAAATAATCCGTTTGCAATCCAAACTGTGGCAATACTATAAGTTAGAAGTTTATGAATTTCTTTAGCTATCATATATTGTTGGGTGTCGCACTACACTTGCATCCAATTCAAAAATATGCGAAAGTTTTAGGGTTGTCAAAAAGAACGCAATTTTGAAAAGATTTACATATCAATTTTCTAACACAAAAATTTAATCTTAATCAATCTGCCCCTTAACCCGAACATAACACCACGCCGTAAATGGCAATATTAAAATTAAAAGAAGCGGCCACCAACCACCCATGAAAATAAACAGTACCAATACAATTAATAAAAGATAAAGAGGATACGTAAATGACAAAACTGCAATAAGTATAGAGTCATAATGATCACTGAGAAAAGTTTTTTTAAGTACGATTGCTTTTACGGGTAAATACAAGGGAGCATGTACAAAAAATCCAATAATTGCAAAAGGAATGAGTATAATTTTTTGCCAAACCGGAATTGTTACTGTAAGCAGTTCTTTTCTTTTTACTACATCGTTTTTATCAATTTCAAAAACAGCTTTTTCCAGTTCTGCTTTCAGCCGGTTATTAAAATTCTGGTTGCGCAGTCCATCTGCTTCACTCATGTCTGCATCATCTTTTGTTATAAGTTTACCAAAATGAATGAAAACATTTTTTCCAAATTTCCGAAATGAATTATAGTTGATGGCAACGGGCAACACTTTTAAGGGAATATTTTTATCCCAGCAACTGAATGCAAGACGTGCTGTTCCTTTTTTTAATGGACGCAAATGCCATTCGTTTA
>JANOFP010000140.1:0-5580 GCA_031413675.1 Bacteroidota bacterium | reverse complement strand
CATCGATCCTTTTGGCAAACATTTAATTGATGTGATGCATTCATTTGGCGTAAGCACAAAATGGATGCTGCAGGATAAAAATCATTTTACCACATTTGCCTTTGTATCGCTGATGGAAAATGGCGAACGTGATTTTTACTTCAACCGCGGGGCAGATGGCCAACTAACCAGTAAAGAAATAGACGCTATCAATCTGGATGAATTTTCTATTGTACATTTTGGTTCTGCTACGGGTTTTTTACCAGGGCCCTTGCAAGCAGCTTATCAAACTCTTTTACAAAAATCATTGCAGCAGGAAATTTTTATAAGTTTTGATCCCAACTACAGGAGCCTGTTGTTTCAAAATGATAAACAATCCTTTATTGATCAAAGCTGGATTTTTTTAAACAACTGTCATTTTTTTAAAGTGAGTGATGAAGAAGCAATGATGCTTACCGGAAAACAAACAGTAACCGATGCCGCTGCTGATTTTCTGGAAAAAACAAATGCCGTATTTGCAATAACTATCGGAAAAGAAGGAACACTGCTGGGTATAAATGGCAAAACAGAAATTATTCCCAGTATAGAAATCAAACCCGTTGATACTACCGGAGCCGGTGATGCATTTGTTGGGGCATTATTATACCAGTTATCTGATAAAACATTAGCAGAAATTAAATTATTAACGACTGAAGAATGGAAAAAAATAATTTTTAACAGTAATAAAGCAGGAGCAAGAACATGTGAATACCTGGGGGCAATGGAAGCCTTCAAACATTTAAACAATGAAATTTTTAAATAAGATCAGCAGTGGCATTTGACAAAATACAAACTGGCATAACTACTAAGAAGCATTCTTTTGAAAAATTATTCAGGGAAAGATTTCAGTCATCACTGGGAGAGCTAAGCAATTTGTTTAATAAAATTTATGCTTATCATCCTGACCACAAAGAGAGTTTTGAAAAAATTATTGAAACAATTGAAACTGCTTTTAGTGAAAGAAATACGATTTTAAAAGAACGGGATTTTAATAAATTAAAAACGGAGCCCGAACATTGGTTTCTCAGCAATGAACTCTGCGGAATGAGTTTGTATGTCGATCGCTTTTGCGGTACTATTAAAGAGTTACAAAACAAACTTAATTATTTTGAAAATCTCGGGGTAAATTTTTTACACCTGATGCCGGTATTTGAAAGCCCCGCAAATGAAAGCGATGGCGGGTATGCCGTATCTGATTTCAGAAAAGTAGATAATCGCTTTGGCACACTCGATGATTTAATCAGCTTACAGGATGAAATGCGCAATCGCAATATGTACCTGATGCTGGATATTGTTTTAAATCATACATCCCACCAGCATGAGTGGGCATTAAAAGCAAAGCAAGGAGAAAAATTTTACCAGGATTATTTTTATCTTTTTAATGAGCGGCACTTACCGGATCAATATGAAAAAACGATGCCAGCGGTTTTTCCGGAAGCAGCGCCGGGAAATTTTACTTACATCCCGGAGTGTAATAAATGGGTTATGACGGTCTTTCATAATTACCAGTGGGATTTAAATTTTACAAACCCACAGGTGTTTATTGAAATGCTTTCAACCATTTTCTTTTATGCAAATTTGGGTGTTGATGTTTTACGCATCGATGCTCCCGCATTTATCTGGAAGCAAATGGGAACGGATTGTCAGAATCTTCCGCAGGCACATATACTATTACAATTAATAAAACAATGTGTTCAGATTGCAACACCGGGAATGGCTTTACTTGGTGAAGCAATCGTTGCTCCTTCAGAAATAATAAAATATTTTGGTACAGAAAATAAAGAAGCGAAAGAATGTGATTTTGCATACAATGCAACACAAATGGCTTTGCAATGGGATGCATTAGCTACCGGCGATACAAAAATCATGTTGAATGCCCAGGAGCTACTATTGAAAAAGCCTTACGGTACTTCATGGATAACTTATACCAGATGTCATGATGATATTGGTTTGGCTTATGACGATGAGATGATAACATATGCTGGAAAAAATCCTTATGAGCATAGAAATTATCTTAAAAATTATTATTCCGGGAACTACATTGGAAGTCCGGCTAAAGGAGCATTGTTTTCTGTAAATGAAAAAACAGGTGATGCAAGAATCAGTGGTTCCTTGGCGTCTTTATGCGGATTGGAAAAAGCAATAGATAATAAGGATGATGCAGCAATCGAAATTTCAATTCGTAAAATAGTGTTGATGCAGGCACAAAGTTTCTTTATTGGTGGCACACCTATGCTTTTTTATGGAGATGAGTCAGGCTATACCAACGACTACTCTTACTTAACTGATTCCGGAAAAAGTTATGATAACCGCTGGATGCACCGCCCCCTTATTGATTGGAATAAAAACGAAGCAATTGAAATTCCCGGAACAGTTGAGCATTCTGTTTTCTCCTCTATTCAAAAACTAATTGGCATCCGCAAAAAACTTTCTGTTATCGCAGATAAAAAAAATCTAACCTGGTTAACGCCACACAATACTCATATTGCAGGATTTCTTCGTGCATGGGGCAACGAACGGGTATATTGTCTTTTTAATTTTAGTGACAAAGAGCAACATCTTACCTGGCATGCTTTTAAAGGAAATGGCATGAAGCCGACAAAGTTATTTGACCATTGGAGCGAAAAAGAATTTGAAGTAAAAAATGATAATGAGTTTTTAGTGCTACCGCCTTATACTTTTTTTATTTTAGAACCGGGTTAATTATTGGTAGCTCCATATTTTTTTATCAATGCAAGCAGCACCCCATTTGTCCACCCAAAACCATCCTGCCCTGCATACTCGCCACCACCAGCTTCAAGATGGGTATCCACTACATTATATTTTTCCATCAGTTTGCCGGTGCGTTTAAAAACATCTGTATTTAATTTTATCCATCGCTGTGCAATTTCAGCAGCCAGTTCATGGTGATTATAATTTTCCAAACCAATCACTGTCATCCAGTGCAGTGGTGCCCAACCATTCGGGGCATCCCATTGCTGGCCGCTTGTTTCTATACTTGTAATCAACCCGCCTGCTTTCAGAAATTTATTTTTAATTAATAAAGCAGTCTGTGTTGCTTGTTCTTCAGTGGCAATTCCAAAAAACAAAGGCGCAACACCTGCGAGTGTGAGAGATTGCTTTAATTTTCTTTCTTTGAAATCATAATCGGTAAAAAATTTTAATGAATCATTCCAGCAGTATTTATGAATTGCTCTTTTTCTTTTTTCAGATAGTTCTTTGTAAACAGTATATTTTATTTCATCATTGTTAAGTTGGAATGCTTCAGCAATAAGAAACTCTAAATGAAACAGCAGGCAATTTAAATCTACAGGAATAATATCTGTAGTATGAATAGTGCTAAAAGAATGCCCCTCTTTAAACCATCGGCTACTGTAATCCCATCCTGATTCTGCACCGGCTCTTAAATGCCGGTATAGCGTTTTATCATCCTGTTCGGATTCATGAGTAAGCTCAACATCTTCGCGGTATGATTCAGGCCGCGGCGTTTCATTTTCATCCCAGTAGCGGTTCATGATTTCTCCATCCGGCATTCTTACTACATGATGAAGTGCAGTATTGTTTTCATTTAATTCATTCGCATCTTTCATCCAGAAAGCATATTCCTTTTCTAACTGGGGTAAATAATCTACTAAAATACTTTTCCCTTTTAATTCACTCAACAATTTTACCATCAATGAAAAAAATGTTGGCTGCGAACGGCCAAGAAAATAAGTCCGGTTTCCATTGGGTATATATCCCTGTGTATCGATTAGAAACGAAAAATTTTTTACCATGTTTTCAATCATTCCTGTTTTACCAGACTCTTTCAGCCCCAGCATGGTAAAATAACTGTCCCAATAATAAATTTCTCCAAACCTTCCACCGGGAACGATATAAGGATTGGGCAATGGGATTAATGATCCGGATTTTTTGTCGGGCTGCCTTGTAAGAACATTCCAGAGCAATACAATATTTTCTTCAACGGGTTTTGATGAGTCAGAAACAAATGAGGAAGAAGGCGCAACAGGTAAATCAAAATTTGCAAGCACAAATGATTTCAAACTAAAATTGCTACCATTTTTTTCTGCAAGGTATTTCTGATTAATTTCTTCAACAGGAAATTTAGGAATGCAATCGACAAATGTTTTTCCATCAGGGAAAACCTGTTGCATTTGTACATCTTCAAACAATGGATGTAAGTCATGTATTTCTAATTCGGCCATGAGAAGATTATTTTATTCCTGCAATAAATCATATGGAAACAGCCGTTTTTGGTTGTACTTTTTTGAATATAAATAAAAGAATAATTAGAATGGCTATCGGAATGAGTGAAAAATAAAAAGCCGTTTGCCCGCCATATGCCCCGAAGATATGCCCGGTAATGATAGAGCCAGTTGTTCCCCCCAGTGCAGAGAATACAACTATCAACCCTGACATAGCTCCATGTTTGTGATTTGGCAGATTACTCAGGATAACAGAATTGATAGCCGGGTAATCGGCGCAAGAAATAATCCAATTAAAGGAAAAATAAATGCAACAAGTGGAATATCTTTTAAACTGTTTATCGGGGTACCGGATACAGATTGTGCAAGTGGTACAGCCAGTAACACAAGTGCGGCTGCAGCCACCAGGCATCCAACAAGAACAAAGAGCCAGTCAATTTTTCGCAATACAATACCTGCTAAAAATCTTCCCAATGCAATGGATGCCGAAAGTATACTGGCCATCTGAATGCTCAGGCTGGTTGATAATTTTAATACATCATTATTAAATGTAGGAAGCCAGCTCATGATACTTTGTTCAATCAATACATAAAAGAAAGCACTGAAAATAAAAACAAGAACAAGAGGTATAATTATAAGTTTCAGCATTTCTACAAATTCCAGCCCAACAGATTTGCCCGCTTCTGCTTTTTGTACGGGTGATTCATCCAGTTTAGTAGAAAGCAATAATAAAAATGCAGCAATGGAAAGCCCGGCCAGCACGTAATAAATATCAAACCATTTTGTTGATTGGGGATTATCATTATCTACTACTGATGCGAAAATAAAATAACCGGTAAGAACACCTACCATAAAAAAAGATTCCAGGAAATTCATCAGGCTCAGGTGTTCTTTCTTATTGGATGTTATCAGACCCAATGTGGCAAATACGGAAACTTTTATTAAAGCAAAACTTACACCTACTGTTGCAAACAATAATTTCGTCATCAGGAAACTAGGGACAGATGGCATGATAATGCACATAACAGAAACAAGCACCAGCGCAATCAGCATAGTTTTCTTATAGCCGATACGCACCACGTAAGAAGCAACTAAAAATGAAGCAATAGCAATACTTAAATCTTTAAATGCTTCCAGTATACTTGCAGAACCTTTAGAAATATCAAAATTGTTTTGCACTTGCAGAATTACTGTACCTACACTATTCAGCAGTATTGCAAAAACAAAATAATTAAGAAACAGCGATAGTTTGATTTTAAAATTTGACATACGTTATTATTTAATAAGCAATCGTTCTTCGTTTGACTAAAGATAAAAACAAATAGGGTGATTCATCAAAATGAATCGCCACGCTTCC
>JANOFP010000139.1:0-9083 GCA_031413675.1 Bacteroidota bacterium | reverse complement strand
TGCAGTGAGTATGCTGCTGTTCCGATATAGGTGACGGTAAATAAAGCAACAGAATATCCAAGAAATTTTGCCGGAATATCACCAGCACTTATTACACCAAATAATCTTTTGCTTTGGCGTACATCATAAGATTGCGCAGCCATTCCCCAAAACATAAGATTATTTAACAGGTACAATACATTAAACCAGGCAAGCATTAGAAAATAAAACCAATTGCCATTTATAAATTCTGTGCCGGCCCGGAACACCAGCATACTCACTGCAAGCACAAGTGTAATGATTGTACATAACCGATAGGAAGAAAGGTGATGTTCCAACTTGCCATAAAAAAATCCGGCAATCCATAACAAAAAAGAAGATAAAATGAAAACATAGGCAAGACCCGAAACAGGAAATTTTTCCAGAAAGCGGGAGAAAGCAGAAGTAAAAAAAAATGCAATACCTGCTCCTTGAAAAAATTGTAGTAAAAATAATTTTCGCACCAGCCACCACTCATCTCTTCTTACATTTAACGCTCTTAAAAAAGTACGGGACATTCTCATTCCTTTCAAATTTTATTAATTACCGGGTAAGAAATAAGCTTTCAATTTTGTAAGCTGTTTCATTTTTTCCGGATGCCGGAGTTCCTGTGAACTTTTAGTAAAATAATTATGCATCTCAAAAAAACCAATTTGTTTTCTCATCCAATCATCCTGATTTTTTACAAATCCAAAGTCAAGAAATTCCGTATATAAATTGTTGCTGATGAAATCAACATCATCACGACCGAGGTAATCAAGATCGGCGTCGCAGATAATTTCTTCCATCTTATTTATTGGTGATTGCGGAATTTTTGTTGCCATAATCATTCCACATATTTTTTTTATCTGCAAAGGTTTCAATCCAAATCCCGGCAGTTCATTTCTTGCCAATTCGCAACCTTTTTCTTCATGACCTGCGTATATAAAAAGAAAACCGATGTCATGATAAAGAGCTGCCACTTTTAGTAAAAATAATTTTTGCTCATCTTGAATCCCTTCTCTTGCTGCTATCAGCTGAACTTGCTCCAGCACATCCAATGTGTGATGAATGCTATGGTAAGTGAAACGGTGAGACAGTTCTGTTTGCAGTTTTGCAAGTATATGCGTATAAATTGAATTGTAAATTTCTGAGTATTGACTGCTCATTTGAAAATTTCGATTTCAAGTTAAGAAATGATCAGTAAAAATAATAGTTTGTTTATTTTGTCAGCATTTCTTCTGCCCCCGTCCAGTTTTCAGGAACACCGTTTTTCAGATACCTGAAAGCATTTTCCAAAAACAAAGTTGATGTGAAATCTTCCGGGTCTGCTTCCAGAATCTCTTCAAAAACATGTATTGAATTTTCAAATTCCTGATTAAAATAAAAATTCATTGCTTCATTAAAAAGTGGCAATGATTTTATCTTTCTTTGGAAATCTTTTTCTGTACAGCCATTTAAACATTCGTAGATGCTTAGCAATTTGTTTTTACCTTTTAGTTGCACTTCACCCAGGTTTCGTAAATGAAATTTATCCTGATCAGTAACCTGCTTGCCGGCAGGCAGGATTTGCTGAAGTGTTTCTCCACTCAATAGTAAAGGCGACTTATAATATTTTGTAAGGCTTTCAATTCGTGCTGCAGTATTCACGGTATCAGAAATGGTGGCAGCATCCAACCGATGTTCATCACCGGTAATTCCCATAATTAATGATCCGGTATGCATACCGATACCAGCCTTAATAATTGGTAGCCCCTCCGATTCTCTTTGCAAGTTTAAATCATACACTGCTTTTTGCATTTCAATTGCTGCATTCAAAGCATCGACAGGGTGCCGTGGAAAAATAGCCATGATAGAATCACCAAGATATTGGTTAATGAATCCATGATGAGACCGGATCACAGGCCCCAGACGTTCGTTAAAAGAAGATACAAACAGGAAATTTTCCTGCGGCGTCATTTTTTCTGATAAAGAAGTGAAATCCCGGATATCGGTAAATAATACAGTTACTATTTTTTCTGCCAGGTCGCCAAGGCGTAAATCTGTCAGTGAATCTTTTCCTAATAAACTGATGAATTCGTTGGGCACAAATTTTTTGGTCACTTCATGAATAACAAGCATGGCTTCTTCTCTTTCTCTCACTTCACGAATATTTTTTTCATACAGCATAGCACTTTCAATAGCAGTGGACGATTGCAAAGCCAGTGTAACGAGTAATTTCAAATGAGCTGCGCTATATTGTTCAGCCTGTTTGCCTGCAAGTATAATAGCTCCCATTATGCGATGCTTAACTTTCATGGCTGCATAAATAAGAGAATGAACATCGCTTTCAATTATCCCTTTCTCTTTCAGAAGAGATAAATCTGTAATAATTTCAGATTGACCACTCATTCCAATTTTCAATAATATTCCAGGATTGTTTCGAATCTGTTCCTCATTAAAAAGTTGATCTCCCGATATTGCAGGAATGGATAATTGTTTCTTCTCTTCATTCCACAATACAATCACGCCACTATGTGAGGGAATGGAATGTACTGCTTGCTCAAGTGTAAGCTGTGCAATTATCTCCGGTTCAATTGTCTCAGTAAGTTTTTCTGAAAAATTATAAATAACATTCAACTCCTGGTATAAGTTGAGTACCTCGGTTCCTAATTTTTTTTTCTCTGTTTCTTTTTGAGATAATTGAATAAGCAGGTTAGCAATCACAATTCCTTTTTCATCGCCTTTTACCCAACCGATTATTTCATCTTCCAGTTTTACAGGGAATGAAGCTTTTGAATTATCATTTGAGTTTCCTACTAACAATTTCCCTGTTTCATCTTCAATCCATATTTCCGGATTCAATTCATGGATTAAAGAAAGTATAACAGCATTTATTTCATTTTTTTTGCCGACAATATTTTTTAAACTTACTCTTGCCATAATTAAAAATCAATATTAGAAAATGCCGGACAATTTTTTTTACTAAAAAAAATTTATACTAAAGGCCCAAAACTTCTTTAGCTTTTGAAAGCAATACTTCAGGATCAAACGGTTTTGTCATATACACATCAGCACCAACATCCAGTCCTTTTTGACGATCTGTTTCCTGCCCTTTAGCAGTAAGTAATACAATAAACACATGTTCCAACCCCAATTCTTTTTTTACACGGCGACAAACTTCCATGCCATTCATTTTAGGCATCATCACGTCAAGAAAAACTAATTGTGGGTTTTCTTTTTGTATAATGTCGAGAGCAATCTCTCCGTTTTCTGCTGTTAAAAACTCCACTCCTTCGTCTTCCAGTTCTTCAAGTGTTTGCTCAATCAGCATACGGATATGAGCTTCGTCATCTACAATTAAAATTTTTTGTTCCATTTTATTACGGTTCCTTTTAAGTTTATAAATTTATTTACTGATATACCAGGAATAAAACATTCTCCAGTCCTTTTTCAAATCTAAGCGTTTGAACAATATCCTGTTTACCGGAAAGTATTGAGTTGATGATTATAATATCCGGTTGATTAGCTACTGCTTTCTCCAACAGTTCTTTTTCGTTAGACTCAGTTACTTCGTAACCTTTTGTTTTAAGAACTTCGGTTAGCGTTTTTACGGTTGCAATATCCTGATCCACTACCAGTACTTTCTTTTTCGATTTCCCCTGCTCCAGCAAACTGCCAATTTCAGCAAACAGGAGTCCAGTATCAATTGGTTTGGTAAGATACCTGTCAACCCCAATCCTGAATCCTCTTGCTTTATCCTGTACAACTGATAAAACGATAATGGGGATGTCCATTGTTTCCGGATCATTTTTCAGTACAGCTGCTACATCAAAACCATTCATCTCCGGCATCATAATGTCAAGAATTATCAAATCAGGCCGTTGCTTTCTTACACTTATCAATGCTTCTTTTCCATTACGGGCTTCTTCAATATTATATCCGGCATCTCCCAGTTCCTGGTGCAATAAGGATCGGATAGACTCATCATCATCTACAATAAGAATATTTGCCGCTTTTCCTTTTAAGTTTAATTGCGAATAAGCAACTTTTTCTTTTAATTGTTTTACCAGGTCATTCAGATGAATAGGCCTTTCTGCTACTGCAGCTTTATTAATCGGCAAAGCAAATGAAAATATACTGCCTTTTCCCACTTCACTTTCCAACCAGATTCTTCCACCAAGATGTTCTACGATTTCTTTACAGATAGGAAGACCCAAACCTGTTCCTTTTGGTTTATCAGTCAATGTATCGCCACCTACTTGTTTGAATTGTTCGAACACAGCTCCAAAATCTTCCGGAGCTATACCAATGCCTGTATCTGTAATGCTGGCGATGATCTCATTTTTTACCAGGTGCACACTGCATGTAATAGAACCTGTATCTGTAAATTTCACAGAATTGGAAATAAGATTAATCATCACCTGTATCAGTTTGTCTTTGTCGCCAATAACATCCGGAATATTGGTATCAATTTTTCTTATCAGCTTCAAAGCTTTTTGATCGAATAAAGAAGTAGTGGCTGCAATGGCTCTTTCAGCCACATCAAACATGGATACATTTTCCTGGGCAAATTCCATTTTACCAGCTTCAATTTTTGCAAGGTCCAATACATCATTAATAAGATGTGTAAGCCGTGTGCCTTCTGATATTACGACATGCAGGTTTTCTGAAACCTGGTTAACAGCCTTTTCAATTTTTGCATCTGATTTATCAACAAGCGGGAAAATTCTTTCTTCCAGTCTTTTTTTAATAATCTTGGCAAATCCAAGTACAGATGTTAATGGCGTTCTCAATTCATGACTCACCGTAGAAAGGAAAGCACTCTTGGCATCATTGGCTTTTTCGGCAAGCTTACTCGCAGTTTCAGCTTCCATTTTTGCTTGTTGTACATCTTCAAACAAGGTTGCATTTCTCAATGCTACTCCAACTGAAGATGCAATGGTAGATAAAAGACGGAGGTCATTTTCATTAAACCGGTTTTCTTTTTCGGTGCTTTGCACACTCAGTACACCAATATTTTCATCGCCAACCGGGATGGGTACACCCAGGTATGAAGCAGAAGGTAATCCGATCTGTTGAATACCAAATTGCTCTGTTAACTCACCTACATCTTTATTTAAAAGAAGTGGTTCTCCGGTAAGAATTATTTTAGATGTAAGTCCTTCGCCTAATTTCATAGGCGCCATATTATCTCCATACTGGTAAGGGAAATTGATAATTTTAGTTTTGGGATTTAATAAGGCCAGATAAACAATATTGGCATTAAATAAATTTTTCAACTGATCGCCTACCATTTTTATTAAATCATCCGGATCTAATTGCGAAGCCAGTGCTTTACTGATACTGTTTACGGTACTTAACTCCGCAGCTCTTTGCTTTGATTCAGCGAGCAACACAGTTGTTTCATCAAAGAGCCTTGCATTTTCCAAAGCCACACTCATACTATTGGTCATGGTGTTTAATAACCGGAGATCGGCTTCGTTAAAAGCATTTTCTTTATCTACATTTTGCAAACTAACAGAACCCCTTACTACATCGCCGACAATCATCGGAACAAATAAAGCAGATTTAGGAGGTAATCCTTTTCCTACACCGGTACCGCCAAATTTTTTTGCAGTTTCAACATAATCTTTGTTGATCAATAAAGAGTGTTTCGTTTCTATCAACTGTTTATTTGCCCAAATAATGGGACGTGGTTCAATTTTTAAATGAACACCTTTTTCAATTGCATAATGATAATGTTCGAGCCCTGTTTTATAATCAAAAGTGCGGATGACAAGTGTATGGGTATCGAACAACTCGCAGATACGATTACCAACCAATGTATAAATGGCCTTGGTATTCATTTCCCGAACCAATCCTTCCTGTACATTATTGATAGTTGCCAATTCTTCCTGGCGCATTTCAGTTTCTTTCAACAGGCGGCTGGTTTCATCAAAGAGTCTTGCATTTTCCAGTGCAACACTCATACTATTTGCCAACGTTTGTAAAAGGGATACATCTGATTCGCTGTATGCAAATTCCCGTTCATAGTTTTCAAGTCGTATCGTACCATTTACCAATCCACCGGAAATAAGTGGCACACCCAACCAGGATTTCGTAGTATCTTCTGTTTCTGAAGGAGCAAACACAGCCCCTAATTCTTTAAATCGTTCAACTGCATTTTCATTAATGAGTAGTGGTTGTCCTGAATGAATAATATGTGATGTCAGTCCTTCGCCGAGTTTAAATTCAATATCATAAACTCGTTTGTTCTTAAAAAGATAATATGGGTTTTTGATAAAATCAGTTTGCCGATTATAGTAAGAAATACAAATTCCCTGTGTATCAAACACATCACGAATTTTATCACCAACAAGATCATAAATGGACTGGATATCCAGTTTGGAAGCAAGACCTTCCTGTACGCTATTAATAATTGCTAGTTCAGCCGTACGCTGTTCGGTTTCTTTCAAGAGGCGGCTGGTTTCGTCAAAGAGTCGGGCATTTTCCAATGCGACACTCATGCTATTGGATAATGTTTCTAATAAACGAACATCAGATTCGCTGAATGCATTTTCACGGTCAATATTTTGTAGTGTTACATAACTTGTTATTTTATCTCCAATAATTAAAGGAACATATAGTGCCGACTTTGGGAGTTCAGTACCACTTACAGCTTTCATCCCAAATTTATTATAGGCTTCTATAAAATCGCTATTAATAAGAATTTTCTTACGTGTTTGAATAAGATGTTGCCTTAATTTATCGAAAGGCCGGGATTCAGGATAATACCGCTCACCTTTTTCAACGATGTATTGAAATTTTTCTGTTTTTGCTTCGTGATTGAATGTGGCTATACCAACAACCTGAGCATCGAACAGATCACGGATTCTTTCTCCAATAAGTTCATAGATACCCTGAATATCCAGTTCTTTTGCCAAACCATCCTGCACACTGTTTATTACTGCAAGTTCTGCAGTCCGCTGTTCAGTTTCTTTCAAGAGGCGGCTGGTTTCGTCAAAGAGTCGGGCATTTTCCAATGCGACACTCATGCTGTTGGATAATGTTTCTAATAAACGTATATCGGATTCAGAAAATGCATTTTCTATATCAATATTTTGGAGACTGACATAACCTCTTATTATGTTACCTGTAAGCAGCGGTACAAATAATAAAGACTTTGGCATCTGTGTATCGGCAACTGCAGTTATTCCATATTCTGTTTTGGCCTGTTCTTCTGTTGAAATGTAAATGCTGTGTTTCTTATCAATCAGCAGTTGTCTAAGCTTAGTGATTGGCCTTGATTCAAGCTTAACTAATTCATCATTTTCAAAAACGTAATTGAAATGTTCGATCTTATTATCAAGATCAAAAGTGGCAATAATTACAGCTTGTGCATTAAATAGTTTTTGAACCCGGTCACCTACGAGATCATAAATGCCCTGCATATCCAATTCTTTGGCAAGACCTTCCTGCACACTATTAATTACAGCAAGTTCAGCAGTACGTTGTTCAGTTTCTTTCAGCAATCTTGTAGTCTCATCAAAAAGTCGTGCATTTTCCAATGCCACACTCATACTGTTAGCAAAAGTTTGAAGCAAGGAAACATCTGATTCACTATATGCAAATTCCCTTTCATAATTTTCCAGACAAATGGTTCCATTTACCTGTCCACCAGAAATCAGAGGAACACCTAACCATGATTTGGAAGTATCATGCTCAGTTTCTGAAGCAGAAGAAGAATAAACAGCCCCAAGTTCTTTAAACTGTTCAACTGCATTATCATTTATCAACAGTGGTTGTCCTGAATTTATTATATGTGATAAAAGACCTTTGCCTAATTCAAATCCTGGTTCAAAAACTCTTTTGCCCTTAAACATGTCATAGGGATGAGAGATAAAATTCGAATTACGATCATAATATGATATGGCGATTCCCTGTGTATCAAAAACATCCCGGATCTTGTTACCAACAAGATCATAAATAGCTTGTATATCCAGTTTGGAAGCAAGTCCTTCCTGTACACTATTAATAATTGCAAGTTCAGCTGTACGTTGTTCTGTTTCTTTTAGCAACCGGTTTGTTTCATCAAAACGCCTTGCACTTTCCAATGCCACACTCATACTATTGGCTAATGTAGTAAGCAGGCTTACATCAGAATCTGAAAAAAAGTTTTCTTTGTCAAGATTTTGCAGACTAATCATCCCAGTTACTTTTCCTCCGGATAACATGGGAACCCAAACAGCAGATCTTGGAAGTTCTCCATGAATTATTTTGCTATCAAATTCAATACTTTTTTTCTCAAGATCTTCATTAATCAATAAAAACCGGCCGATGTCTATTACATGTTTCCGGAAACCGGTTGGCTCCCATGTTCCTACCATCGTCCTATCTCCTTTTTCATAGGAATAACGATCCTCCATGACATTGGTACTACTGTCATAGGTTACAATATCTACCACCTGTGCATGAAAAATCTCCCTGATTTTTTCTCCTACCAATTCATAAATGCCCTGCATATTCATTTCACGTACCAATCCATCCTGCACACTATTAATTACAGCCAGTTCTTCTACACGATGGCTTAATTCTTTTGTACGAGCTGCTACTTCCTTTTCCAATTCACGGTGTTTTTCATGTAACTGCTTTGTACGCCAACGGATAAAAGAAAAGATCAATACGAGTGCAGCTAATGCATACAAAGCGTAAGCCCACCAGGTAGCATACCATGGCGGGTAGATTGAAAAATGATAAACGGCTTCCTCACTTAATTTCTGAAAAACATTTTTTGCTCTTACATGAAAATGATAATCACCTGAAGGAATGTTTGTGTACTCTTTATAATAATTAAATCCAAAATCTGACCAATCTTTTTCAAACCCTTCCAACCAGGTTTGGTATTGGGTTTTATCTTCCTGTTCAAAGAATGGAGCAGCATACTCAAACCGCAGTGTATTATTTTTATAAGAAACAGAAACTGGTTTTGAGCCGGGGCCCGGCGCCGGATGGCTCGCCGGGTATCAGAAGGCACAGCTTGCCCACCTCATCGGTGAACTGAGGGGTACAGCCCACGGTTCCGCCGCCCTGAAGCGGAAGAAGTCGGAACTGGTCGAGGAGCTGGC
>JANOFP010000138.1:0-5425 GCA_031413675.1 Bacteroidota bacterium | reverse complement strand
AGATGCTTACAATATCTTTTACATAAATAAAATCACGCAACTGTTCGCCATCTTTAAATCCTTCTTTATGCGATTTAAACAGTTTTACTTTTCCGGTTTGTTGTATCTGGTTAAAAGCATGAAAAATTACACTCGCCATTCTTGCTTTATGATATTCGTTGGGGCCATATACATTAAAAAATTTTAACCCAGCCCAGAAGGAAGGTGTTGTCTTTTGCTTCAAAGCCCATTTATCAAATTCATTTTTTGAAACACCGTATGGATTTAACGGGATTAATTTTTCAACAATAGTATGGTCATCTTTATAGCCCAGCTCGCCGCTGCCATAGGTAGCTGCAGAAGATGCATAAACAAGTGGAATATTTTTATCAGTACAATAGTTCCAGATTTGTTTTGAATATTCCAGGTTCAATTTTTCGTGAATGGAATAATCAAACTCGGTCGTATCAGTTCTTGCACCCAGATGAAAAACAAAATTAATTTCCGGCTTATTTTCTTTTAACCAGTCAAATAATTCTGCCCGTTCAATTTTTGAAATCATTTTTTTCGATTCGTAGTTTGGCTTTTTTTCTTCATCCGTAAATTCGTCAACGATGATCAGGTTCTTAAACCCATTTTGATTTAAATACCCAACGAGATAACTGCCGATGAAACCGGCTGTTCCTGTAATTAGTATAACTGAATCTTTATTCATTAAATTGAAATTAAAGCTGCGCCAGCCTCTTCTTTATTTAAATATTTTTCTATCGCTGTATCATATTCTTCTTTCCACCAGTCTATGGTTCCCCAGAACTCTTCATCAATCAGCATTTCACCGCTGGTTACCAATCCCAATCTTTCATGCGGAAAATCAGTTACAATTTTTTCAAATTTTTCAATGGAGAAAGGTTTTACACATACCACTACACGGGATTGTGCTTCTCCAAAAAGCTGAGCATCTTTTCGTAAACCTTCTTTTGTTTCGATGGCAAATCCCAATTCATTATTAAAACCACTTTCGCAAAGCGCAACAAACAAACCGCCTTCACTGATGTCATGTGCCGATTCAATTACACCCTGCGAAATCAGTTCAGCAATTTTATTTTGCAATTCAAATTCTTCATCCAAATTAAAATACGGTGCTGGTGAAAATTCAACTCCGCAAATTTTGTTTACATATTGTGATGAATTAATATCGTTACTGTTTTTACCTATCAAATAAATTACATCACCTGTTTCTTTAAAATCCATTGTCATTTTATTCTCAATATTCTCTAATAAACCGACCATTCCAATTGTTGGAGTTGGATAAACCGGCCCATCTGGATTTTGGTTATAAAAACTCACGTTACCACCGGTTACCGGGGTATCAAATTTCCGGCATGCTTCACCCATACCTTTTATAGCCTGTACAAATTGATAATAAACTTCCGGATCATACGGATTGCCAAAGTTTAAACAGTTGGTTACACCCAACGGCTGACCGCCACTGCATACAATATTTCTTGCAGCTTCGCTTACGGCTATCATTGTTCCAATATACGGGTCGGCAAAAACATAATGACTGTTACAGTCTGTAGTTAATGCTAATGCTTTTGAAGTTCCTTTTATTAAAACAACTGCCGCATCAGTCGGTGCATTGGTAGACGCATTATTGGTGCCTACCATACTATCATATTGATTATAGATCCATCTTTTGGATGCGATGGAAGGAAGTTGAATAATTTTTTCAGCCACTTCTTTTAAATCCTGCGGTACTGCAATTGAATCTGCATTAAATTTTTTTATTTCATCAAAGTATTTTGGTTCGGTGTATGGTCTTTCATACTGCGGAGCTCCGCCGCCCAGCACTAATTCATGGGCAGGTAGCGATGCTTCTAATTCACCAAGCATATAAAAATTTAATAAACCATCATCTGTTACTTCACCAATAACAGAACAAGGCAGATCCCATTTTTCAAAAACTTTTTGTATTGCATCTTCTCTTCCTTTTTCTGCTACCAATAACATTCTTTCCTGGCTTTCGCTAAGTAATAACTCCCAGGCTTTCATATCTTTTTGCCGGGTTGGTACTTTATCTAAATTAATTCGCATACCCACTTCACCTTTTGCACTCATCTCTGCAGTAGAGCAAATAATTCCGGCTGCACCCATATCCTGCATTCCAACTACTGCACCCGTTTGAATTACTTCAAGACAGGCTTCTAATAATTTTTTTTCCTGAAATGGATCGCCTACCTGTACAGCAGGTAAATCCTGTACACTTTCTGCTGTTATATCAGCCGACGCAAAGGATGCACCGCCAATTCCATCTTTACCGGTTGCACTGCCTACGAACATTACCGGATTACCTTTACCTAATGCAGTAGCGGAAACTGTTTCACCTGCCTTTACAATTCCAACACTCATTGCATTTACCAACGGATTGGTGTGATAACATTTGTCAAAATAAATTTCACCACCAACAATTGGCACACCAAAACAATTTCCATAGTGACCGATACCATGTACTACACCAGCCAATAAATGCTGTGTTTTTCCTTCTTCAAGATTTCCAAAGCGAAGAGAATTTAACGAAGCGATCGGTCTGGCACCCATTGTAAATATATCGCGGTGAATACCTCCTACACCGGTAGCCGCACCTTGAAATGGTTCTATAGCAGATGGATGATTATGTGATTCAATTTTAAATACCACGCCTAATCCATCACCAATATCCATGAGCCCTGCATTTTCATCACCCGCTTTTACCAGCATACGTTTTCCATCTCTGGGTAAAGTCTTTAACCATTTAATTGAATTTTTATAACTGCAATGCTCACTCCACATACCGCTGAAAGCACATAACTCAGTAAAATTTGGGGTACGTCCCAGTTTTTGTTTTATCAATTCAAATTCTTCTTCAGTAATTCTAAGTTGCTGTGCCGTTTTTGCTGTTATTTCCATTTTGTAAAATGTATGTTTTAAAAAGAAGGGCAAAACTACAAAGCAACTGTTTACCAATTAAAAATAACTTGTCAACTTTTTATGCTCAGGAAATGATATTTTGCACAAAATTTTTTTTCTATTGGAACATTTACTTTTTATCGGGTATCTTTTATTTTTCGCCTGGTTAGTTACCCGGGTAAAATTTTTTACAAAAACGGGTTTATCTTCCCCGCAACTGATTATTCTGTTTCTTTTAAAAGTAATGGCTGGTATCTTTTATGGCTGGATTGGACTTTATTATGGGAATATGGCGCAAATGCTGGACACCTGGGCTTATCATGTAAACAGTAAAGTTGAGTATCAACTTTTGTTGGACCATCCGGGGGAGTATTTTACCAATTTATTTTACAACCCATACGAAGGAGGTTTCATGAAATTTTTTACAGCAGAGAATTCTATCTGGAACGATTTGAAAGGAAATAGTTTTATTAAAATATTATCCGTTTTTAATATATTCAGTTTCGGTCATTATTATGTAAATGTTATTATCCATTCTTTTATTACACTATTTGGGTCCTTCGCAATTTTCAGAGTGATGGATCATGCATTTCCTCAAAAGCGAATTCAGATTTTGCTGGCTACCTTTTTACTTCCATCTTTCCTTTACTGGGGTAGTGGTATTCATAGAGAAGGATTGATTTTTCTCGGAATCAGTATCGTGGTTTACCAGGTTTATTTTGCATCAGTTGAAAATAAGTTTAGTTTAAAAAGAGTGCTTTATATTCTGCTTGGACTTTTACTGATGACCTTATTAAGAAATTTTTTATTGGTTATTCTTTTACCAGCATTATTTGTTTGGTTGCTTTGTATTAAATGGCCTAAGCATACGGTTGCTATTTATTGTTTTGCCTATCTGATCTTTATTGTTGCTTTTTTTAATGTTCGGAAACTAAATCCCGAATTGGATTTTCCCCAGGCAGTGGTGAATAAGCAGCAGGAGTTTTTAAAATTATCAGGCGGTTCTACCGTTCCAATAACAACACTGGAACCAACTGCAATTAGTTTTTTAAAAAATACACCACAGGCATTTACAATTTCTGCAATCAGGCCTTATCCGAAAGATGTAAAACATCTACTATCACTGGCTGCGGCTGTTGAAATAAATCTGCTGCTTGTTTTGTTTGTTATTTATATACTGTTTAGTATAAAAAATAATCCAAAAAGAAGTTTTATCTGGTTTTGTATTTTCTTTTCCTTCTCCTTATTATTAGCAATTGGCTTTACTCAAAATAATCTGGGTGCTATCGTTCGCTACAGAAGCATTGTATTTCCTTTTTTAGTTGTTCCCCTTGTTGCCGGTATAGATTGGGACAAGTTTTTCCAGGTGTTTAATAACAAAAGGAACAATCATTAGTTTTATTTTTCCAACATTTATCTGAATTATTTGTGATTTATCCACAAATCGCAAAAGTTATCGTGTCATTCTATTTTTTTTTGAGTATTCAAGCCTATTTTTGACAAATAATAACACATAATTTTTTTTATAATTTAAAAAACGAATCAAATGTCACTTAGATTTAATGCGCTGAACAAAATTGTAAATGAGCCAAACTATGTAAATGTTGAAGGCCCCGAAAAAATTACGGGCATCTTTGGAGAAAATGTTTTTACACTTAAAACGGCCAGGGAATTTTTAAGTGATGAAGCATATAAAAGTTTACGTTCATCCACTAAGGCAGCACATAAAATTGACCGTGCCATGGCTGCACAAATTTCGAATGGTATAAAAGCCTGGGCAGAGAAAAAGAAGGTTACCCATTTTACACACTGGTTCCAACCCTTAACTGGGACAACTGCAGAAAAACATGATTCATTTTTTACACTAAAAGGAGATGGAACCGCTATCGAAACTTTTGATGGAGATGCATTGATACAGCAGGAACCCGATGCATCTTCTTTTCCAAGTGGTGGCTTGCGAGCTACGTTTGAAGCAAGAGGTTATACTGCATGGGATCCATCGTCGCCAATTTTCATTATGGAGATTGGTCAGGGTAAAACACTTTGCATACCTACCATATTTGTTTCCTATACTGGTGAATCACTCGATTATAAAGCACCCTTATTGAAGGCACTTGAATCGCTAAATAAATCTGCAGTTGATGTTTGCAATTATTTTGATAAAAATATTCAGAATGTAACTGCAACGCTTGGCTGGGAGCAGGAATATTTTGTAATAGATGAAGGTTTGCATAATGCCCGACCCGATTTGGTATTATGCGGAAGAACTGTTTTTGGGCATAGCCCGGCTAAAGGTCAGCAATTGGAAGATCATTATTTCGGATCGATACCGGAAAGAATTTATTCTTTTATGCGTGACTTTGAAAATGAATCTTACAAATTGGGTATCCCGTTACGTACAAGACATAACGAAGTAGCACCGAATCAGTATGAGGTTGCCCCTTTGTTTGAAGAATGTAATCTTGCTGTTGATCATAATTTACTTTTAATGGACCTGATG
>JANOFP010000137.1:0-1525 GCA_031413675.1 Bacteroidota bacterium | reverse complement strand
ATTATTAAAGTTGGAATCGGACCCGGTTCTGTATGTACTACCCGTGTGAAAACCGGTGTGGGTTATCCGCAGTTATCGGCAATCATTGAATGTTCGGATGCAGCTCATGGCTTAGGTGGTCAGATTATATCAGACGGAGGTTGCAAAGTACCGGGTGATGTGGTAAAAGCATTTGGTGGCGGCGCCGATTTTGTAATGCTGGGCGGCATGCTTGCCGGTCATGAAGAAAGTGGCGGTGAGTTAATAGAAAAAGAAGGCAAGAAATACAAATTGTTTTATGGCATGAGTTCAGAAACTGCTATGGACAAATATGCTGGTGGTGTAGCAGACTACCGTGCCTCGGAAGGAAAGACTACTGAAATTCCTTACCGGGGTTTTGTTACTGATTCAATTCAGGATATTTTAGGAGGACTTCGTTCTGCTTGTACATATACGGGAGCAAAAGTGTTGAAAGAACTTTCTAAAAGAACAACATTCATACGAGTGAGTGAACAGCATAATGAATGGTTTGATCAATAGTTTAAGGAATTCTTTTAAGGGATTAAGAAATTACAAACACAAAAAATTATTGCAAACTTCTTTACAGAAAATTTTCGACATATAAAGATTCCGCACTAATATTCTTCTTTTGCATAGGATTCATTTCTCAGAGCAAACTCAACTACCTTACTTTTGCTAGTATGACCACTACAAATTTTTCTACCGAAAGTATTTTATCAAAATTAAAGATTAAATCGCTCAATGAAATGCAGCTTTCATCTATTGAAGCTATTGGTCAAAACAATAATGTATTATTACTTTCAGCAACCGGGTCTGGCAAAACATTGGCCTACTTGCTACCCTTAATTAAATTACTAAATCCAGAGAATACAAAAACACAAGCCCTCATTATTGTACCATCCCGTGAACTGGCTTTACAAATTGAATCTGTTTTTAAAAGCATGGGGACAAATTTAAAAATAACCTGTTGCTACGGAGGTCACCTACGGGAAACAGAAGAAAATAATTTAAAACAACCTCCTGCTTTATTAATTGGCACTCCCGGCAGATTAGCCGACCATATCAGAAGAGGAAATATTACCTGCGATTCGATTGAAACCTTAGTACTTGATGAATTTGATAAATCACTGGAGTTGGGTTTTGCAGACGAAATGTCTTTTATTATCGGCTCATTAAAAACGATTGCAAAAAGAATCTTAACCTCAGCAACTGAAGCAGTAGAAATTCCTGCTTTCATTGGTATGGAAAACACGATCCGTTTAAATTTTTTAAATGATAAAGATCAGGATACGGGTCTTGCTGTAAAAATTTTATTAAGTGATGGTAAAGATAAATTAGAAACATTGTTTCGGTTGATTTGTATGTTGGGCAATCGGTCCACAATTATCTTTTGCAATCATCGTGAGTCGGCAGAGCGAACCAGTACTTGGTTGAAAGAAAAAGATATTCTCAATGTATTTTATCATGGTGCATTGGAACAACAGGAAAGAGATGCTGCATTATGTAAATTCAGAAATGGAACTTC
>JANOFP010000136.1:0-1970 GCA_031413675.1 Bacteroidota bacterium | reverse complement strand
ATCAGGATGTTTTATCTTAGTCAACCAATAGCAGGATTAGTATTCATAACCAGTCAACTTTTTTCAGGACGAGTCATACTGGCTGTGGGGCAAGACCCCGGGCGGACAGAAAGACAATTTTCGTAATCAAGGCGGATGAGAACATTAAGCCCAACGACAGTGGCTGCTGCGAAGAACCATGGAAGAAAGATGCCCCCATCATGATATTCGTTTCGATGCGTGGTGACACGCATCGGAGTGTTTTATTTTGTTACGGACACGAACCAGAGCTGAGGACACGAACGCAGGCTGAAGAGACACGCAACGGGGCATCTAATTTTTTTACGGACACGAACCAAGGCTGAGAAAATATTTATTAGATTAAAGTATCTTCTCTATATTTAAAATGTTTATAAAATTAAAAAAATGAATGTAATTTATGTTGACCATATTACAGAGTCAGAAAATATTACTTTTGGCCGCTCTGAATCTTTACAACTGTCACACAAGAACTTATTGACAATATATAAAAGTGATTTAGTGGATGTTTTTAGGGAGGAAACCTATAAAAATGGAATCTTTCGATCTTTTGACAAATATTGTCAATTCATCTTTTCAGTGGAAACAGTTGTGATTCCCAACTTCATGATTATTTTTACGATTATTGACTGCCATAATAATATTGATGCAGCATTAGATTTATACACAGCTAAGGGCACTAGTTTGACAAAAGAAGAGAAAACTAAATTCATGATGTTGTTTAATGAGATAGAGAATCTTTCTTCTTCAAAATATGCAAAACTCGAAATACTAAGCGTCTAATTGAAAATCGGTTTGCCTTAATAACGATTCTCTTTGTTCCGATGCGTGGGGACACCTATCGTGGCGTTTTATTTTTTACGGACACGAACGCAGGCTGAGCCTGGGCGAAAAAAGTTTCAAAATCTGTTTGTTTGTCGATTTGTAGTTGCAATTGTTTTTGAGTATATCCTGTAAGCCAGCAAATGATGGTATCCAACTCTGCTTTTGTACGTCCTTTTTTTTTCGCTTTATTTATATAATGCGGATAGACACTTGCGAATTTCATTTTATACACTCTTGTATTATCCATCTTAGTTATTATTTGTTATCAAAACTAATTCTTTGTTTCAGACACAAGTTTGCGGCAATTCGCCGCTTTGCGAAAATTTTCTGAAGAAAGATAATTATTTTTTTAATTATTGCTGCGAAGAACTATGGAAGAAATGTGCCGACATTGGATTTCTTTCATCGTGTACTTTGTTTTTACTTTTCCGTGTTCTTTGTGCCTGCCTGCCGGTAGGCAGGGTTTTATTTTTACCACAGAGGGCACAAAGATTTTACACAGAGTACACAGAGATTATTCGGTTGTTGCTTCGAAGAACTATGGAAGAAAGACAGCCTCGCATGTGCGGGACTGATCCGGAGATACTCCCGATAGCTATCGGGACTCCGGATAACGATTGAACATTTTTTATTTTATAGAACACTAAACAGATCTGAGAAACTCAACTTTGAGTGAATTACTTTTAAAGAACAGTATTGAAATGTTTGATCAAATCCTTTGTCAGCTCATTGATCTTTTGTTCATCCACCCACATGATAATACCCTTATCATCTTTTGACACATCGAGCAATACATCATAGCCTTTTTGCCTGGCCCATTGCTTCATAGCTTCACCCATGGCGGTATAAACGGGGTTTGCCAGTGTACTATATCTTTTTTGATATCGATCCTGGTTGTTTTCTTGTTTGAATTTAATGTCACGCAATAATTTTTCAGCCTGGTCAGCTTTGTCGGCATCATATTTTGCATTGGAGTTTTGCAATGCTTTGACAAGATCGTCATACTTCTTTTGTAGGGTAGTAAACTCATTTATCAATGGTTTAAATTCTGCATCCACATTTTTTTTACAATTTAGGAGTTTTGTTACACCCAGTTGTTCATCTTCAAAATCAAGGCTGTTAATAAC
>JANOFP010000135.1:0-2926 GCA_031413675.1 Bacteroidota bacterium | reverse complement strand
CTCGTCCTTATCATCGGCACCAACTACAATACTGTATTTTTTTTCTGTTAATTTTTTTTGTTTAAAAAACATTGTGAAAAACTGCTCTTTTTGTTGAATGGTGATTACGAGTTTATTTTTAATTCGTTCCACTTTCACTTTGGCACTCTGATGGGAAGTAAAATAATTTTTATAGCCACTTGTATCGGTAACAGCCACCGGACAGCGACTGTAAAGCGTATCTCCTTCCTCCTGAGCAGTTAAATTCAGTGAAATAAGAATCGTAAATAACAGGATGAGTGTCTTCATTTCGAAATTTCAATTACAATCATTTAGTTTTAAAGATAATCAACAATGACGGATAATTATACCTGTGGGTTGTTTCTTTCTCCAAATATAAGACTACCGATGCGAACCATGTTGCTCCCTTCCTCAACAGCAATTTTATAATCACTACTCATACCCATGGACAGTAAAGTGAAATTTGAATAGTTAGTTACCGGTTGTGAATTTTTAACATATACTTTTCTAAGATAGTTGAATTCGTATCTTATTTTAGTAAGGTCTGTTGTTAAGGTTGCCATACCCATCAATCCGCAGATTCTAACATTGGGCATTTCGCCAGAAGAAAGTTGCTGTAACCCCTCTTCTACTTCATTTTCATACATACCGTGTTTTGTTTCTTCATCTGCTATATGCAACTGAAACAAACAATCAATGACCCGGTTCCATTTATTGCCGTGCTTATCTATTTTTTTTAACAGACTTAAACTTTCTACAGCATGAATTAAATGAATGAAAGGTGCAATTTTTTTTACTTTATTGGTTTGCAGTGTGCCTATAAAATGCCATCGGATATCTTTTGGCAACACGGCTTCTTTATCTACTAATTCCTGAACATAATTTTCGCCAAAATCCCGATGACCGAGATTATAGAGTTCAAGTATATCTTCAATTGATTTAGTTTTGGAAACAGCAACAAGGGTAATAGCTTCACCCAATTCATTTTTAATTCGCCAATAATTTTCAACATCTACAGGCATCCGGATAATTTTAAAACCAAAGGATATAAATTTATAAAAAAAACTGAAAATAGTTACTTTAAAATACTTCGGCTGATTACAATACGCTGCACCTCACTAGTGCCTTCATATATCTGCGTAATCTTCGCATCACGCATCAACCGTTCCACATGATACTCTTTTACAAAACCATACCCACCATGTATCTGCACTGCCTCAGTAGCTGTCCACATTGCCGTTTCGCTGGCAAAAACTTTTGCCATTGAGCTGCTGAGTGTATAATCTATTTTATTATCTTTTTCCCAGGCTGCTTTTAAACAAAGTAATCTTGCTGCTTCAATTCTTGTTGCCATATCTGCCAGTTTAAAAGCAATTGCCTGATGATTCATTATTTCTGTACCAAAAGCTTTTCTTTCCTTAGAATATTTCAATGCCAGTTCATAAGCTCCACTTGCAATACCCAATGCCTGTGATGCAATTCCGATTCTGCCACCGGCCAATGTTTTCATGGCAAACGTAAAACCAAAACCATCTGCTCCAACTCTGTTTTCTTTTGGCACTTTTACATCCTGAAACATGATGCTATGTGTATCGCTTCCCCGAATGCCTAACTTATTTTCTTTAGCACCAACGGTTACACCTGCCCATTTTTTTTCTACAATAAAAGTATTAATACCCCGGCTTCCTTTTGCTGCATCGGTTTGTGCCATTACTAAATAAACAGATGCAGAATTTCCGTTGGTTATCCAGTTCTTTGTTCCATTCAATAAATAATAATCCCCCATATCTTCTGCTGTTGTCCGCTGGCTTGTTGCATCACTTCCTGCTTCCGGTTCACTCAATAAAAATGCACCGATATATAATTCTCCGTCTTTTTTGCCCTGAGCCAATGGAGTAAGGTATTTTATTTTTTGTTCTTCAGAACCGTATGCCTCTAGTCCATAACAAACCAAACTATTATTTACACTCACCACTACGCTTACACTTGCATCTACTTTACTTATTTCTTCCATTGCCAGTACATAACTGATACTATCCATACCTGCACCGCCATATTTCGGATCTACCATTATCCCCAGAAAACCCAGATCAGCTAATTTCATTACCTGTTCTTTGGGAAATTTTTGAAGCTCATCCCTTTCAATTACTCCCGGCAAACAATCCTGTTGCGCAAAATCACGGGCTGCCTGTTGTATCATTTTATGTTCTTCGCTCAATTCAAATAACATATTGCATAATTTTGGGGGTAAAGATAGGAGCAAATCGGAGAATGTTATTAGTTCATTAAAATCTAATTGAACTGTATTATTTTAATTTACTTTGAATACGAATTCTAATTATATACATATGAAATATTTATTATTTTTTTGCTGCTTTGCAGTATCTGATTCCTGTACTTCTCAACCCGTACCTACATCACCAATTACCCAGGAAAAAAAAATATTGGCAGGGGCAGAAAGAATAAACGTTTACCTGCCGTTAATAAAAGGAAAAAAGGTTGGACTGTTTGCTAATCATACTTCTGTTGTAGGAAATACTCACCTGGTTGATACATTAAGAAAATTGGGAGTTGACTTCAGGGTAATCTTCGGGCCCGAACATGGCTTCAGAGGCACTACGCCGGATGGTGTAAAAATCACCGATTATAAAGACGAACAAACAGGTATCCCTGTCGTTTCACTTTATGGCAGCAAAAGAAAACCAACAGCTGATGATATTAAAGACGTTGATGTTTTGATTTTTGATATTCAGGATGTAGGAACAAGATTTTATACCTATATATCTTCTATGCAGGAATTCCTTGAAACAGCATTGGAAAATCATAAACCGTTGATTATTCTTGACCGGCCTAATCCGAATGGATTTTATGTGGATGGTCCCGTACTGGATATGAAATTTAAGAGTTTTGTAGGTATGCAGCCCAT
>JANOFP010000134.1:0-13297 GCA_031413675.1 Bacteroidota bacterium | reverse complement strand
AAAAGCAATACTTGCTTCGGTATTAATTAAACCCGAAATAGACACAGAAGCTCTTTCACATTATCTGAAACATTTATATGTTCATCCGCATCATAGTATTTATAAAAACATCCATGTATTAAAGCCTGCACATTTTCTTATTTTTAAAAATGGGGAAATAAAAATTGATAGCTATTGGAAATTACCGGAACAGCAATTACATATTTCAAAAGAAGAAGCAAAAGAAGAGTGTTTTCGCTTACTGAATAAAGCAGTGAAAGATCAATTAGTAGCCGATGTACCTGTTGGTTGTTTTCTCAGTGGAGGTATTGATAGCAGCACAGTTGCCGCTTTAGCATCTTTAAATAGCACCCAACAACTTACAACGATCAGTTTTTCATTTGGAAAAAATAATAGCGAGTTACCGTATAGCAGAACAATTGTAAATAAATACAAGACGAATAATATTGAATTGCATCAGGACGATTTTAACATAGCGTATTGGTTCGACAAAATGAATGAAGTGTATGATGAACCTTTTGCTGATTCTTCAAATATTCCCACTTATCTTATCAGCCAGCTGGCAGCGAAGCAATTTAAAGTAGTACTTACCGGCGATGGTGGTGATGAACTTATGGCAGGTTATAATAGTTGGTATAACCCGCTTTTTCAGTTACAGAATCCTGATGGAATTTTAGGTTTTGCAAAAAATATTGCAAAGAAAGTTTTACATACAAAATACAGAAATAGTGAAATAAGTAAAATTCATCTTGAACAAAATGATTATTTCACATCTGCAGAATTAGAACAATTAACTTTATTTAATCCAGGTTATCAATTTAATAAATTCACTAAGCAACCATTTAATACAGTAGATGCCGCCATGCGAATGGATCTGCAAGATTATATGCCCGGTGATATTTTAGTAAAAACGGATCGGGCCGCAATGGCAAATAGCCTTGAACTCCGTGCCCCCTTTCTTGATGTTGATTTTGCCGAGTTTTGTATTGCTTTACCAGAAAAATTTAAAATAAATAATCAGGAAGATAAAATTTTGATGCGGGAAAGCTTTTCACATTTATTGCCAGCAGAAATATTGAAAAGAAAGAAACAAGGATTTGGTGCGCCGGTGAATGAATGGTTATTGCAAAAGGAGATGAATGATTTAAAAAATGAGTTACTCGGAAACAAAAATAATAAAGTATTTGACTGGATAGATTATACTACTGCGTCAACTATCAATACCAAAAACAATTATCAAACCTGGATTTTATTAACCCTGGCTGTATGGATGCAAAAACACCTTTAGTTTCCGTAGTGATGAGTGTGTATAATGGCGAGCAGTGGTTAAATGCTGCCATAGAGAGCATCGTACATCAAACATATACCAATTGGGAATTTATTATTGTAGATGATAACAGCAATTTTGCTACAAAAAACATTTTTAACACTTACCGTCAAAACCCAAAATTTAAAATCATATCAAACGAAATAAATCTTGGGTTAACTAAAAATCTGAATACCGCAATTGCAGATGCACACGGTGAATTTATAGTAAGGATGGACGCCGATGATATAAGTAAGCAAGACCGAATTGAAAAACAGGTTTCTTTCTTGATTCAAAACCCTGGCGTTTCAGTTATCAGTAGTTTTATTGAATGTATAGATGAAAACGGAAATCAAAAAGAAAACTGGCATGATGACAGAACTGCAACTACATGGGGAACTATTAAATCTACATTACCCTGGAAAAGTTGTTTAGCCCATCCAACTGTAGTATTCCGGAGAAATATTTTTGAAAAATATAAATATAACGAATCGCAAATCCATTCGCAAGATTGGGATTTATGGTTACAGCTTACAGCAGATAATGTAATTATAGAAAAAATAAATGAACCCCTTTTGCAATACCGGGTGCATAATCAATCGATCACATCTGGTTCTTTAAAAAAATCTGCCTTTTTAAAAATTCATAGTATTTATAAAATTTATCTTAAATCTGTTTGGCAAAAAAAGAAATTCAATTTATTTAACCTGAAAGTACTCATCGCTTTTAAAATCAATTGTGTTAAGCTAATTTTATCCCGCATTAAACGATTAATCAAATCATAAAGAACTGGTCATATCAGCAATTAAATTTTAAACGTAACGTTGAGCAAGTTTTTATTTTCCCATTTATATTAATTGGAAGATTGATAGCTGCAATGAAACCAAATAAAAAAGAATATCAGGTGTATTTCTTTTTCCCCTTTCATCACACTGGAGGTGCAGAAAAGATTCATGCACAAATAGCGCAAGCAGCAGGTGGTGAAAATTGCATAATCTATTTTACACGCAAATCAGAAAATGAATCCTTCTTAAATGATTTTAAGAAGTCAGGATGCAGAATAAAAGATATATCAAAATTTACTGACAACAAATGGCTTTATTTTTTAAATCTTATTTATCGGGGAATTATTTCAGGTTATATCAATAAACAAAAAACAAAACCGGTTGTATTTAACGGGCAATGCAATTTTGCTTATAAAATTTCTCCTTGGGTTAATAAATCAATTCGGCAAATTGAGCTATTACATTCATTCAATAGCTTTTCATATATAAGGACACCCTTTCTTCGATTTATTTCCAAAACCATAATGATTAGCAGGAAAAGGATTGACGAACATATCCAGTTTTATAAGAAAATTAAAGTGCCTGATGTATTTGCAGAAAATATTATTCATATTCCAAATGCAGCAAAAATTCCAGACTCGCTAACGCCAAAAGATAACTCTAAGTTTACTGTATTGTATGTTGGTCGTGGTGGTGTTGAAAAAAGAGTACATCTTATAACAGCTATCGCAAAAGAAGTTCAAACCCGGGATAAGACTATCCTGTTTGAAATGATGGGCGATGTAAGTAATGTAATTTCAATTGTTGAGTATCCATATATAAAATTTTACGGGAATATTTCTGAAGACTCAACAATCAATAAAATTTATTCCGGAGCCAATCTATTGTTACTTACTTCAGATACAGAAGGGTTTCCACTGGCCGTAATTGAAGCGATGGGACATGGATGTATCATTGCCGCTACACCAGTCGGCGATATACCACTGATTTTAAAGAACGAAATCAATGGACATCTTTTCAGTTCTGTTCTGTATGGTGAAAAAATAATTTCTGAAGGTGTAGATTTTATTTTAAAAGCCAAAAACAATCCCGACTATTGTAAAAATGTTTCTGAATTGAATTTTAACTATGCTAAACAGAATTTCAGTATCGAAAATTTTAATAAAACTTATCAAAACATAATTTTAAATAATAAATAAAAATTGAAGCCTCTTAGTTTTATAATAATTACCTATAACCGTCCGGCAGATATGCTGGAACTATTGAAAAATATCAACTCGCTTAACGATGTGCAGAATATTCTGGAGGAAATAATCGTAGTGAATAATGCTTCAACAGAAGATTATTCACTCGTTAAACAATATATTTTGGAAAAGCCAGAACTTCCTGTTAGATATTTTGATGCACCGGAAAATCTGGGTGTAGCGAAAGGCAGAAACTATGCAATTCAGAAAGGACGGGCTCCTTATTTAATAATGCTCGACGATGATGCTGTATTGCAAAATAAAGATTGCCTGAATAATTTGCTAGCGGAATTTGTCCGCCAGCCGGCGGACTCCAATGGAGAAAATAATATTTCTGCAAGACCAAAAGCAATCATTTCATTCAAAGTTTTATATTTTGAAAATTTCCAAATGCAGGTAAATGCCTTACCCCACAAACGTTTTAATGAATATAAAGACAAATCAAGTTTTGAAACTTACTATTATGCCGGCGGAGCACATGCAGTAAGAAGAGATGTAATTTCAATATTAGGTATGTACCCCAATGATTTTTTTTATGGTATGGAAGAATATGATTTAAGTTATCGCATACTGGAAGCTGGCTATTCAATATGTTATAGTGATAAAATTATCATGCTGCACAAAGAATCTCCGCAGGGGCGAAAACCTAAAAATGAAAAGCTAAGAATGATGTGGGTGAATAAGACAAAGGTTGCGTACCGTTATTTACCAAGAATCTATTTTTATAGTACGGCATTTATGTGGAGTCTTCAGTATTTGAAAATAACAGGGTTCAATTTGCCGGGCTTTTTTAAAGGATGGAAAGAAATTTTCAGAATCGCATCAACCGAAAAAAGAACACAGGTAAGTAAGTCAACCTTGGATTACCTGAAAACTGTAAAAGCAAGATTGTGGTATTAAAAACAGAACCCAGCAAATGAATTCAGATTTACATGATATAAATACAGCCACCGAATTTTATGATAACCGTTATGAAGATGGTTATATGGAAGAATGGGACGAACTGAAAAAAGAGAAAGTACGGGAAACCATTCGAAGTCTGAATCTTCCAGCAAGCGGATCTGCATTAGATTTCGGTTGTGGTAATGGCGTATTTACAAAAATAATTAAAGAAGTATTACCTAACTGGGAAGTATATGGAGTGGAAATAAGCCGTGTTGCTGTTCAGAATGCAAAACGGAAAAATCCGGATTGTATTTTTTTTGAAGCTACAGAGTCATCCAGGTATTTTAACCAATTTGATTTCCTGTTCAGTCATCATGTAATAGAGCATGTGCAAAACCTGGAAGAAACTTTTACAACAATCAATAATTATTTAAATCCTGTGTCATTTCAATTACACATTCTTCCTTGTGGAAATGCGGGTAGTTATGAATACGAAATATGCAAATTAAAAATTAAGGGCATTGATCCAAATAGCGAAAACCGTTTTTTTTTCGAAGAGCCCGGGCATCTTAGAAGATTAAATACAGAGGATTTTATAATGCAAGAAAGCAAAATAGATTTTAAATTGTCAAATGCCTGGTATTCCAATCAAAAATATGGAGCAATAAACTGGATAACGAAAAGCTCACCGCGGTTTGTAAAACGATTGACCAATACAGCAGATGCAATTGATAAAAAATCAATTCAGCTTCTCAGTTCTATGCGTAGAAAATTGTTGCCCCTCACCTATCTTCAGTTTCCATATTCAAAATACTGGTTGATAAAAAACCAATGGCGAAAAAAATTTTTGGATTATATTAAACTGGCTATTCTATTTATTCCCGCCATGATTGCAAAACCATTTTATTTTTATTTACAAAACAAAGCAAAGGAGGAATGGTCAACTCGCAAAACTGAAATGAATGGAAGTGAGATGTATTTGTTTTTTAAACGATGAGTTTGGTTAAAAAAAATAATTAAAAAAATCAACAGGATGTACCGGGCATTAACTGTTTTGTTCATGAAGAAAAAACTGATACGCTTTTTGCAACCCGTCTTCAAGTGCAACTTTGCTGCTCCATCCCAATTCTTTAAGCCGTGAACTATCCATTAATTTCCGGGGTGTACCATCGGGTTTGGTATTATCAAATTTTATTTCTCCGTTATAGGTTGTTACCTTTTTAATCAGAAGAGCAAGCTCTCGAATACTCAACTCATCCCCCGATCCAATATTGATAAATAATTTTTCATTGTATTGCTGCATCAGAAATATACAGGCATCTGCCAGATCATCTACATACATAAACTCACGTAGCGGTGAACCAGTACCCCATATTTCAACAAATGATTTGCTCTGGGTTTTTGCTTCGTGAAATTTTCGGATTAAAGCAGGAATTACATGCGAATTTTCCAGATGATAATTATCGCCTTGCCCGTATAAGTTTGTCGGCATAGCCGAAATAAAATTGCACCCATATTGATCACGATAAGCTTCACATAATTTTATGCCTGCAATTTTTGCTATCGCATACGGCTCATTGGTTGATTCCAGAAAGCCTGATAACAAATCTGTTTCCTGTAAAGGTTGCGGAGCAAGTTTTGGATAAATACAGGAGCTGCCCAAGAATAATAATTTCGTTACCCCATTTTTATACGCAGCATGAATTATGTTGGATTCAATCATCAAATTCTCGTATAAAAAATCTGCCCGATAGGTATTGTTTGCATAAATGCCCCCTACTTTGGCAGCTGCAAGAAAAACGTATTCAGGTTTTTCATTTTCAAAAAAAGAATGAACATCCTGTTGGTTCCGTAAGTCAAGTTCTGATGAAGTTTTAAAAACAAGATTATCAAACCCCTCGTGTTTTAATTTTCTTACAATTGCTGAACCTACCATTCCAGTGTGACCTGCAACATATATTTTATTGTTCCTTTCCATTATTCAAACCGGTTCAGTGTTTTAAAACCTGACTGTTTTAATAACATCTCCTTTTTAAAAATTTCCAAATCGGCTTCTACCATTTCTTTAGCTAATTCCTGCACAGTATATTTTGGACTCCAGCCTAATTTCTGTTTTGCTTTTGTAGCATCGCCCAATAAATATTCAACTTCTGCCGGACGGAAATATCGTTTATCAATTTCCAATACCACATCGCCTTTTTTCAATTTGCACTCGGGATTATTTATAACAGCAACAATTCCTTTTTCATTTTCACCTTCACCTTCAAAATTTATTTCGACACCAGCATAAGCAAAAGCCATTTTAGCAAACTCCCGTACCGAGGTTGAAACGCCTGTAGCAATAACATAATCTTCCGCTACTGGTTGTTGCAAAATTTTCCACATCGCTTCTACATAATCCTTTGCATGACCCCAATCACGTTTTGAATCCAGGTTGCCTAACCATAATTTATTTTTCAATCCCAATACAATTTCTGCAACAGCTCTTGTAATTTTTCGTGTCACAAATGTTTCGCCACGTAATGGGCTTTCGTGGTTAAATAAAATTCCATTACACACATACATTTTATAGGCTTCCCGGTAATTAACCGAAATCCAGTACGCATATAATTTTGCAACACCATACGGCGAACGAGGATAGAAAGGTGTGTTTTCGTTTTGAGGAGTCGATTGTACTTTCCCAAAAAGTTCAGATGTGGAAGCTTGATAGATCTTTGTTTTATTTTTTAATCCTAATATGCGGATTGCTTCAAGAATACGCAATGTTCCCACTGCATCGGTGTTAGCAACATACTCAGGTTCTTCAAAACTAACCTGCACATGACTCATGGCACCCAAATTATAAATTTCATCCGGTTGTACTTGCTGAATAATTCGTATAATATTAGTTGAATCAGTTAAATCGCCGTAATGCAAAACCATTTTTACATTTGACTCATGCGGGTCCTGGTATAAATGATCAATCCGTTGTGTATTTATCAGGGATGAACGGCGTTTTATACCATGCACCTCATAACCCTTCTGCAAGAGTAATTCAGCAAGATAGGCTCCATCCTGTCCGGTAATACCTGTAATTAGGGCTTTCTTCATTTGTTGCCTTATTTTCGCAAATGTAAAAGGTTTTAATTGCAATAAAACATCTGGCTAATTATGTATTGGAAAAATTATTTGATTCGATTGGCAAAATCTGTACTAATTCATTTTCCAAAAAGGGTGGGTCGGTTCTTTGAATACTGGAGTGAATTTTTACGATTTAAAAAAATGAATTCAAAAAACAAATCGACTGTTCAGTTATCCGATACTTATCCATGCCTGAATGATAAAATAAAAACTACACCATTTGATACGCATTATACATATCACCCGGCATGGGCTGCAAGAATTATTGCACAAACAAAACCAAGTGAACATACAGACATTTCTTCAATCCTTTATTTTGGCACTATGCTGTCAGCCTTTGTTCCTGTAAAATTTTATGATTACCGGCCGGCTGCTGTTTCAATTTCGAATTATACATCCGGGTTTGCTGATCTTAAAAAATTATCATTCCCGGATAATTCTATCGAATCAATTTCCTGCATGCATACAATTGAACATATTGGTTTAGGAAGATATGGTGATGAACTGGATGCTGATGGAGATGTAAAAGCAATTGAAGAATTAAAAAGAGTAACAAAACCTGGAGGAACGATACTCTTTGTAACACCTGTTGGTAAACCCCGTATTGAATTTAATGCCCATCGCATTTATAGTTTTGAACAAATTGCTGAATATTTTTCTCCATTAACCTTAAAAGAATTTTCTTTGATTCCAGACACTGGCGGATTCATTGAAAATGCCAATCCTTCTCTTGTAAAAGATCAGCAATATGGCTGCGGTTGTTTTTGGTTTATTAAATAAATTTAAAATGCTGTTGAATATTTTCAGAAAAAAGAAAAAAGAAGTTACCCATCAGGAAATCCTTTCTTTTTATAAAAATTTTGTACCAGAAAACAGTTTGGTTTTTGACATTGGTGCAAATATTGGAAACAGAATTCAACTATTTCTAGAATTAGAAGCAACCGTAGTGGCTGTTGAGCCTCAGGCAAATTGTATTGGGATTCTTACAAAAAAATTTGGTGATAAAATTCATATCGAACCCACAGGGCTTTCAGCTTCTGAAGGCGTACTTGAGTTTCATATTGCAGATGAATCCACCATCTCAACTTTTTCAAAAGAATTTATTTCAAAAACCGGGGCTGATCGATTTAAAAGAAATAACTGGAAAGAACCCATCGCTGTTCCCGTGACCACTGTTGACAGACTAATTGAAAAATATGGAATGCCCGATTTTTGCAAAATAGATGTGGAGGGATTTGAGTCGGAGGTGCTGAAAGGATTAACTAAAAAAGTACCTGCACTTTCATTTGAATATTGTGTGCCGGAAATGGAGGAGAATCTTTACAGTTGTGTTAAGCAATTGAATATGCTGGATACTGATGCTGTATTTAATTATAGTATTGGCGAATCTTTTCAAATGAAATTGAATGAATGGCAAACCTATTCCGTTTTTTTACCCTTGCTAAAAGAAAAATCATTTCACAAAACTCTATTCGGTGACATTTATTTTAAAAGCAGTATCTAAAATGTTTAAAGTTGGTACCACAAACGAAGCAGTACGGGAGAAATGGATTGAAGAAACGCTTAAAAAAATTCCAAGAGATTTAACGCTGCTGGATGCAGGCGCCGGCGAATGCCAGTTTAAAAAATATTGTACACACTTAAAATATTTTGCCCAGGATTTTGGACAGTATGACGGCACCGGCAGCAATGGTTTACAACAGGGAAATTGGGACAACACAAAATTGGATATTGTTTCTGATATTACTTCTATTCCCCTACCCGATCAATCAGTAGATGCAATTATGTGTACAGAAGTATTTGAACATATACCGGATCCGATTGCTGCACTTAAAGAATTTACCCGTTTATTAAAACCCGGTGGTTACTTATTATTAACGGCTCCGTTTGCCAGCTTAACTCATTTTGCGCCGTACCATTTTGCATCAGGCTTCAATCGCTATTTTTATGAAAAGCATTTACCAGACAATGGTTTTGAAATAGAGGAACTGAAATTGAATGGAAATTATTTTGAATTCATGGCACAGGAAAGCAGAAGAATAAAAAGAATTGCACTTAAATATTCAGATAGAAAAATCAATATCCTGGAAAAAATAATTATTCACCTGAATCTTTTCGTGCTACAGCGATTATCCAAAAAAGATAAAGGCTCATCAGAATTGCTTTGCTACGGAATACAGGTTTTTGCCAGAAAAAAATGATTATTACAAAAATATCAGGCGGATTGGGCAACCAACTTTTTCAGTATGCTGCTGGAAAAAGCTTAGCATTAAAAAAAAATACCGGGCTTCTATTGGATGTAAGCAGTTATAACCAGGAAAGACTTCGCAATTTTGAACTTTCTTTTTTTAATACAAAATGTGAATTTGCAAATGATGAGTTGGTTCAGCATTTTACTAACCGGTCATTTATTGGAAAAATAAGAGACCGGGTTTTACCATCCTCCATGAAAAAGGTTTACCGGCAACCATTCTTTCATTTTGATAAAAATTTTTTTAACCACCCAGCAGATGTTTACCTGAAAGGCTATTGGCAAAGTGAAAAATATTTTTTACCCATTGCTGAAATAATCAGAAAAGAGTTTACAATCAAGCAGGAGCAGATAATGAATATAACTGCATTGGCGGCCATGTTAAAAAAAGTTGAATCTGTTTCAATACATATCCGTCGAGGCGATTATACAAATCCCGCAATTTTAGAAATGCACGGCATCTTGAGTTCAGCACATTACCAGCAGGCGATTGATAAAATTTTAAGTCAATTTCCAGATGCCGTATTTTATATTTTTTCAGATGATATGAGTTGGGTAAAAGAAAATCTGAAGATTCAAAATAAAGTCTATGTATCCGGGGAATTATCAAAAACCGCAATAGAAGATTTTTACCTGATGAGCCAATGCAAACATAATATTATTGCCAACAGCAGTTTTAGCTGGTGGGCTGCCTGGTTAAATAACAACAAGGAAAAAATTGTGATTGCACCGGAAAGATGGTTTAATACAAAACCAACTGATACGCAGGATCTGATTCCGACCGGTTGGTTGAAAATTTAATTAAATGAATTTGTTTACCCTGCTTTAATATATTCCAGAAACAACTCCATTCCTTTTCGTTTGTTCGCATCCAATTTATAGCTGATATGAAGCCGGTAATATTTTTCTAAATCAAAATCATGAAAATTTTGTGCTGCAGCTATATCATTTAAATATTCCAGTCCCATTGCATTGCCTTCATTAAACAATCCGATAAACTCTTCTGAAAATTCTTTTTTACTTACCCAAACTGCAAATACAAATGGCAACCCGGTAATTTTTTTCCACTCCGAGCTTAAATCAAATATAAAAGTTGAAATGTTTCTCTGTTTCAATGCACGGTCGCCAATTACTAACCCCGCCGTTGTTCCTTTTATTTCATTTCTATAATTATCGTCAGTTGCCTGAATTAATTCTGCTTCCAATCCCCAATATTCTTTCATCAGCCATTTTAATAAGGCTACGGATGAGCGGCTTTGATAATCGAGATAGATTTTTTTTATTTCATGCATGGGCACTTCACTGAAGAGACAAACTGAAGCCACTTCGCCTTCTGCCGCAATACAATAATCTCCCACAATTTTATAATCAGGAATTTTGGGTAATACAGCAACGGGAATAAGCCCAATATCAATTTCATCGTTCAGCAACATATCAGCCAGTCTTGATGGATAATCTTCCACCAGTTCTATCCGGTCTTTTACCGGCATTCTTTCTAATCCATAAATCAATGGCTTTGTGTTGAGATAATTTACAATGCCCACCTTAATCTTATCCAATTGAAGTATTTTTGCGCCAAAGATAAAGAGCTACCACTTATTAAAATCAACTCATGGAATTAACCCCGCTTACGGCAATCAGTGCCATTGATGGCCGGTACAGAAAACAGGTTCAGCACCTCGACGAATATTTTTCTGAATATGCTTTAATGAAATACCGGGTTCATATTGAAATTGAATACCTGTTGTTTCTTGAAAAGAAAAAATTTTTTAAACTTCCGGGTAAAGCAGTAAAACATTTACAAAAACTGGCAGAACATTTTGGACAGGAAGATGCGCAGGAAATAAAACAAATTGAATACACAACCAATCATGATGTAAAGGCTGTAGAATATTTTTTAAAAAATGAATTGGAAAATTGTGGCGGCAAAGATGCCATTGAATGGATTCATTTTGGATTAACATCGCAGGATATAAATAATACAGCCGTACCCTTATTATGGAAACATTCTGTGGAGTATGAATATTTACCCATGCTGTTAAATTTAAATACGCAATTAAAATTGCTGGCAAATGAGTGGAAGGATATTCCGATGCTGGCGCATACACATGGGCAACCCGCTAGCCCCACCCGCCTGGGAAAAGAAATCAGGGTGTATGTAGAAAGAATCGAAAACCAGGTGGAGCAGTTTATTAATATCCCATTCAGTGCAAAATTTGGTGGTGCTACCGGCAATTTCAATGCACATCATGTTGCTTTCCCTAAAACAGATTGGGTAAAATTTGCAAACGAATTCGTTACCGGTTTAGGATTGCAACGTCAGCAGTTTACAACGCAGATAGAACATTATGATAACCTGGCTGCGGCATTTGATTGTATGAAACGTATCAATAATATCCTCATTGATTTTTGCCGTGATGCGTGGACTTATATTTCAATGAATTATTTTAAACAAAAAACTAAAACCGGGGAAGTGGGCAGTAGCGCCATGCCGCATAAAGTAAACCCGATTGATTTTGAAAATGCAGAAGGAAATTTCGGATTAGCCAACGCCATCTTCGAACATCTTTCTGCAAAACTGCCTGTTTCAAGACTGCAAAGAGATTTGACGGACTCAACAGTACTTCGAAATATTGGTGTTCCCTTTTCGCATACATTAATTGCCTTAAGATCTTTAGAAAAAGGGCTGGAGAAATTAGTGATTAATGAAACAAAAATATATGATGACCTGGAAAATAATTGGGCTGTAGTAGCTGAAGCAATTCAAACAATACTACGCCGCGAAAACTATCCCAAACCGTATGAAGCGTTAAAAGAATTGACAAGAGGAAACGGAACGATTGATAAAAAAGCAATTCATCAATTTATAGAAAAACTAAAAGTGAGTGAAGTGGTAAGAAAAGAATTGAAGAAAATAACACCACACAACTACGCAGGTGTTCTACCTAAATTTTAAGACATAGCGGCACAGTTCTTGAATTAGTAGTGAAAATTGTATGTATGAAAAAACTGTTAATCATAATCCCTGTTATTTTATTTACAATAGCCTGCAATAAATCAAAGGAAAACAATACAGAAACCGAAAATGGCAGCCTCAGCGGACGATATATTGGCATATTTTACCGCACAGGCGGTGATACGGCAAATGTAGCCCTGATGTTTGAAGCAAACAGGTTTAGTGGTTCCAGCGATAAAACAAAATACCCCGCTATTTGCAATGGCACTTTTTCATTGGATAAAAATGGAGGTGGATTCACGTTTCATGTTGATGACGCCTGCGTATGGACTGCAGATTTTGACTGGTCTATGATATTAGATGGTGATTATGAATTGAATTTTAATACGGACAAATCTGTGACGATTGTCCGTCACAGTTTTGCATCATCCGATTTTTATACGTTGTGGAAAGTAGTGCGTTAATAAGTTTCGTTCATCCTTATAAACCGAATCAACTCCTTCTCCCCTTCTTTAAATTCAATTTCTTTTATAAAACCCGCCTTCAGCAATACATTTTGCGAAGCAATATTTGCTGTTTCAGTTACTGCATATATTAAAGGCAGTTTCATTTTTTCAAAAACATATTTCAACCCGGCTTTTGTCAATTCAGTTGCATAACCCTTACTCCACTCTTGTGGCAGCAATGAATATCCAAGTTGAATCAATTGAGTGTCTTCAATAAATATAACAGCGAAAGAACCAACAAATT
>JANOFP010000133.1:0-4371 GCA_031413675.1 Bacteroidota bacterium | reverse complement strand
TGCTATTTCACTTCCTTTAATACTAACAGATGAACCAGTTAAATCTCTTCTTCGTTGTGTACCATAACCTACAACTACCACCTGGTCCATAACCTTGCTACTTAGTTTTAACGTTATGCTTAATATTGTTTTACCAGCTACACCCGATTCTGCATTTTCATAACCAACAAAAGAAAAAACAAGTATCGCATTTTCATCCGGTACCGTTATACTGAAATTGCCGTTCAGGTCTGTGGTAGTACCTGTTTTAGAATTTTTAAATAATACAGATACACCAGCAAGTGGTTCCCCTGATTCCGATAAAACTTTACCGGTTATTATTTGTTGATTGGTATTCGTGATGGTATTATTTGCTGAAACATGCAAAGAAAACAGGGAGAGTAAAAGGAAGGTAAGCTTCACTATTGATATTGTATTTGATAATTTTCTCTTTTGATAAAGTAATCGTTTACATGCAGCACTTTTCATATCAGCTTTGATTTACAAAAGAGTTGAAAAAATAAAAAATAGAGGAGTGTTTGTCTGCGGGTGGGTTATTACATCCTTAATTTCCTGCAACAAGCTAACCTTTATTTCTATCAATGACGTTTTTATATTCCGGGTGATCAATCCTATATTAAAAAAGATGGCCGTTTTTGGTGTTAATCCTTATTCTGCTAACAATTGCTGAAAAAAACTTTTGTGACTTAATTAGTAAGATAAAGGTGAAGAAGTTCGTTGATTGTAATGTTACACAATTTCTGAATTAGATTACATTATTCATTGGTTAATGAATAAGGATATGCTGAATGGAAAAAGCTGTGTGAAATAAGTACCTTGTCCTGCCGTATTTTTTACATACGTTAAAAAGAAATAAATTATCATGATAGAACAAACCGAACTTGTCATTCGTACATGGATATATCATCCGCCGGTTAACTTCGAAGAAGTAGAAAGAAAAAAAATATCCGGCACTATCACCCTTGTGGTAATGAGGAAAAGAGCAGGTACAAAAAAAGGAATAGCTTGCCGGTTTACCACTGAATTTGTTATTGAAAATGAAATGATACTGGAATATGCGGCCGAAGACAGTTATGTAATAGACCTGCAGGATATAATAGATAAAAACGAACTGCATACCATGCTCAAAAATTCTTATTCCAAATGCAAAGAGAAATTTGATTTTAAAAAATTGGATACGGTACTTTGGAATGAATCATTGCCACTGTTTGATGAAAATAAATATGATCTTGATCCGGCGTTGCAACTAATGCAATAGTTAATCTTACCAGCAAAATGAGGAAAATCAATTTCTCCCTTACTCATCCCAATGACTACTTATTTTTTTGAGCTCAAATAATTTTATATCGTTCATGCCCTTTGTTTTTAATATTCATTTTAAAGTTAAGAACGGCAGAAATTAATACTTCGTCATCTTTGTCAACATCCATGTTTGAATAAAAAAACCGCTTCATGAATAATATGAAGCGGTTTATAAATTAATAAAACCACCAATTTATTCTTTTACAAATTTATTCCTGCTTAAAACGGTGCCATCTACTGATGTTATTTTAATTATATAGAGCCCGGATGGCAATGTACCAATTGTTAATGCTGTATTATCCTGTTTATCCCTTTTTACAATTAACCGCTTACCATGGATGTCAAATACTTCAATAATTTTTTCTTTCGTATAACCGCTTATTGAAATATTTAATATCCCGCTTGCGGGACTGGGGAATAAATGCATGTTCATTTTATTGGTACCCGTTGTAATCATTTCAGATTTGGTAGCTGTACCCGTTGTTATCTTTAACGTATAACACAAAGCAGCGTTATTGGCACTTCCGGATGGATACACTTTTGCATAATAATCGCCAGTACTTACTGTTGCATTTATAGTTTCATTGCTGGTGCCATTTTTATTGGACCTTCCAATTCTTGTTCCTGATGCATTTAGTAAATCAAGATTATAATTGGCAGGCAAGGTTTGTAATGTAACACTGATAGTGCCACCTGTTGTAATATGAAAACGATAATTATCTATATCATTAGCAGGACTGATCCTTCCCTTAACATCAGTATTCAACTGTATAAGCGCTGCGCCACCTGTTGTTCCATTTGTAGAAATATCATAAGGACCGGGGCAGGTAGTTGCTGCACCAGTGGTAAACTGTGCCTGTGCAAATGCACCTGTTGCGCCGGTACAATTAGCTCTCACTCTCCAATCGTACAATGAAGCCGCTGTTAAGCCACTCAAATTTATTGAAAGTGAAGTAGTGGCTGTTGCTGCACTGGTCCATGTACCAGATGATGCCAGTTTATAATCAACCGTATAATTATTGGCACCAGATAATGCAGACCAGCTTACCGTTGCAGCGGAAGAAGTAATGGCAGATGAAATTAATCCCGTAACAGTACCGCAGGTAGCAACTGCATTGGTAGTAAACTGCGCCTGTACATAAGTGCCGGTTGGAGCTGTGCAATTCGGTTTTACTCTCCAGTCATATAATGAACTGGCCGTTAAGCCAGCGAGGTTTACAGAAAGCGATGCTGTAGCAGTGGCCGCATTAATCCATGTTGATGATGAAGCCAGTTTATAATCCACATCATAATTATTGGCACCACTTGTTGCCGACCAGCTGATAGTTGCAGATGTTGTAGTGATAGCAGAACTTGTTAAGCCACTAACTGTGCCGCAGGTGGGTAGTTGCGTGGCGGTATTGTTTTTTGTTATCAACCAGGCTTCGGGATCAATACTAACTGAAGTTGCAACAAAACCAATTGAATTTATAAACACTTCGCCATTACTTGTATTATTTACTATTACTGTTGCAGATTGAGTTGCATTACTGAATTTGAGAGCAACAGGCAATTCAAAAAATGGAACAGATGCATGAGAAGTGGTTTGATTCATTTTTATCCAAACATTACCTGAACCTGCATTTGACCATTGTACATTATAGCTGGGATAACCCTGTCCGCTGTACCATTGATTAAAAAAATTGGTTAAGTCTTGCCCACTTGTTTGTTCCAGATTTCTTTTTAAGTCGGCAGTACGGGCAAAGCCATACACAACAGCCGGGTCTGTTTGATAATTACGAAGGGCATTAAAAAAAACAGCATCACCCAATTTCCACCGCAACATGTATAATAAATGACTGCCCTTGGTATAACTCAGGCGTGAATCAAAGATGCGGTTCACACTGGTAGTATCATCTACTTCAACAGAACCACCGGGTTGTGAAGTGATATTATTTATTTCGCTTTGTCTTGTACTGAGTACATTGGCCGGGTATTTATTTTCCATATACATACTTGCCAGGTGCGTGGCAAAACCTTCATTGAGCCAGATATCTTTCCAGGTGCCACAGGTAATTTTATCACCAAACCATTGGTGGCCCAGTTCATGTGCACATAAACTTTCTCCAATGTTCACAACAAAGCTGGCCGTTTGATGTTCCATACCGCCGCCCCATCCAAACTGTACATGGCCATATTTTTCATTCATAAAAGGATAGGGGCCAAACGTAGCATCAAAGAGCTGCATGGCATTTAATGTATTGATGGTTCCATTTTGAAAACTGCTTAAGCTTTCAGGATAACAATAGGTTTGCATTGGTAATACACCCGTACTCAATTGCACGGTATTATTAAAAACAGTGTAGTTGGTTACAGCAAAACAAATAAGATAAGAAGCAATAGCATAACGGTGTTTCCAGTGTGCCGTAACTTTTGTACCGCCTGCTGTAATTGTTTCGCTTTGCAAAAGTCCATTGCTTGCCGCTTTATATGCAATGGGATTGGTAACTAAAATATCAATTGAATCAGCTTTATCATCCAGCCCGTTTTTACATGGCCACCAGTCGCGGCTGCCATACGGTTCGCTGAGGCTCCACATAACAGGTGTGCTTGCATGAGTGGATTGTATAAAAGAACCAAAGCCAGTATTGGGAGGAACACCCTGGTAAAAAATACTTACCGAATCCAATATGCCGGCATTGACAGTAGCCGGAAAATTTATGGTGAGTGTATTATTAGCCTGCGAATTTGCCAGCAGCCCGTTATTTTGTTTTACACTATCGGTTACCAACGGACTCATCAGGTCAAGCGAAATAAAATCAGTGGCAGAAGTAATAACATAATACACCGTTACTTTTCCTTTAATATAACGGATGGCGGGATCCACTTCCCACTCGCAGCGGTAATACTTCACATCAAAATTGGCGGAAGCCATTGTTAGTTTTTCCGTACTGCCAATGCGCTGATGGGCGAGGCGTTCCATCGTAGCAATATCAGTGATGCTTTTGCAATTTTCTTCAGGAGTTTGGGAAAAAATTTTTACTGATACCAGTAATAGCAATGTAAATAAGTACCGCATAAAATAAGTTT
>JANOFP010000132.1:0-3791 GCA_031413675.1 Bacteroidota bacterium | reverse complement strand
GGGTGTGGGAGGGAACCAACTACATGCGGGACCTGTTCACCGCCCAACCCAAGCGAGGGGGCGTGCCCCAGACCTCGGCAGGGTACACCCACATCGTCGATTTCACCGACCCCCGGCATCCCAACAACAACGCCAAGTATCATTCCACCAAAGAAAGAGCTGATACACTCACCTAAGGGTTTTCCAAAGTGAATAGTACAGTAAAAAAATGCCATCGGAAGAATTGCATCTTTGCCCACCCATTTTATAAAACCAAGAATAAGAAACCCACGGAAAAAAAGTTCGATTGTAATAAAATCGCTACCATACGAAAGTTCAAACAATAGCTTATGCCAAAAGCTCAGACTTTTTAAATCATAAACGCCAGCTATTAATTTCATTTTAGGATATACGTTTAAAAAATCTTGTTGAGTAGAGGCTGCTGCAATCAGGGGAACCATAATCAGTAGCATCAGCCAGTAAGGTTTCCAGTCAATGCCTTTAATTTTCAAGCCATAAAAGTTTTCATTTGAATGAAAAATTTTCCAGATAATAAACAGGAAGATGCTGGAGATAACTACCAGCAGTGGCCAGTAAATAATATAATGCCAGTAATAATTCCAATCGTAATCATCTGTAAAATGAAATGAAAAGGGTAATTCAGATTTAAAAGAAAAAATAGCCGGGGCAACGAATAAAAGCAAAATAAATTTCCAGTTCAAAAAATATTTTTTTCCAGAAATCAAACAGACCAGGCAATATGGAATGCTGAAGGCAATAAGGAAAACGAAATAGCGTAAGATGAAACTTTCGCTGAATGAAGGGCGGCTGGTGATATAACCATCCAGGTAAAAATGATAATTTAAATAGATAGAAAGAGCAACGAGCAAAATTGTAAAAAGCAATACTAGTTTGTTTACTTCGTAAATATACTTTCGGAGAAAGCCAATAATTGTTCTCATATAAAACGGAAAATAAATATTTTCTGTCTTCTTTAAACTTTTTTCATCAGCCAGGTTCATAGGATGCGTAAATAAAATTTCTCGAACCCTAAAAAATTATAGCCATGAAATTTGTATCATTTAACCGGATCGCATTATTTGCATCCATTTTATTACTCGCAGCATTTTTTACCAGTTGCAAAAAAGAAAGCAGCTTATCAAATGCAGGAGTTACAGAAGCAGAAGCCACAACTTTATCAGATGAAAGTGCCCAGGCAGAAGCAAGTTACGACGACGCAGACGATATTGCCTTTACAGCAGCCGATGAAGAAGGCAGTGAAGCTGGATTTGGTTTGCAAGGTCGTACTACAGAGCAGGCCCGTGTTTATCTTCCAAGATTTGAAGAACTGCGTGGTAGAATCGGTGATTGTGCAACAATAACTGTTACGCCGAACGACAGCACCTATCCTAAAAAAGTAGTAATTGATTTCGGCGACAGTTGCGTTGGCCGTGATGGTAAAGTAAGAAGCGGAAAAATGGTTCTTTATTTTACAGCACCTATTCGCAGACCCGGAGCAGTTGTTACATTAATTTTTGAAAGATATCGTGTAAACCGTATGCATATAGAAGGCACAAAGATTTTCAGAAACCTGAGTGAGCCTCCTGTGCACAAATGGAGTATCGAAGTGAATGATGGTAAAGTAACATTCCCGAACGGAAGAGGATATACTTACGAAGGAATAAAATATGTAAAACAGATTGCAGGAATGCTTACAAGAATAGTACGGGATGATGTGTATCAAATAGAAGGCCGTTCAAAAACAGCGTTCAGAAATGGTTATACAGTACTTATCAATACAGTTGACCCACTTATTAAAAAAGTAGCCTGTCATTGGATCAGCGATGGTACTTTGAAAATAAAGATCAATGACCGTGAATTTAAATTGGACTTTGGTTTCCCATCGAATGGCGATTGCGATAACAAAGCATTGCTAAGCTGGAATAACGGAAACGACCAAAAAGTAATATTACTTCCCTAATCAGCAACTACGAATAACTGTCCAGAAGAAGCCTCCCGATTTATTGGGGGGCTTTTTATTATTTAAAAATCCGGTTAAAGAAAACTTTCATATCATTCCAGGAAGCAGTATCTGCAGCAGCATTATAAGCAATTGGGATATTGAATTTTTTACCCCACTCTGTTGCTTGCGGATTGCTGAATGAATGTGTAGCATCCGCATACGCTTTAATAGTATAATTTGCTCCAACAGAATCCATCTGTTTTTTAAACTGATCCACTTCAGGCTGTTGAACAAACGAATCAGCAGCACCATGACAAATTAATATTTCAGCTTTCTGTAAATCTTTTACAGGTGGCATGCCGGCAAGCCCTCCATGAAAACTAACTACACCTTTTAAATCATCACCCATTTTTGCAACACCTAAAACAACAGAGCCTCCAAAACAATAACCAATACCTGCAATTCTGTTTTGATCAGTTTGTACATACCCTTTGAGTTTTTCTAAAGCAGCGTCGAAATGTTTTTTTGTCATCTGCGGATTTTGATAAAATGGCATAGCCAGGGCACCCGCTTCCTTAGGGTCATTACCCATTCGTCCATTGCCATACATATCCACAGCCATTGCAATATATCCCAGCTCTGCTAATTGTCTTGCACGGCTTTTAGCATAATCATTCAAACCCCACCATTCATGAACCACTAAAACGGCAGGTCTTTTGCCTTTCACATTTTCATCATAAACAATATAGCTGTTCATGGTCAGGCTGTCAATTTTATAATTGATGGTTTCTGCAATAAGCTTTGGTGTTTTGCTTTCAGTAGTTTGTTTACTTTCATTATTGCATGCAGCAATAAGCAAAACAGAACTCATACAGGTTATGGAAATAAGCGATTTAAATTTCATACTGCAGTTTTTAAAAGTTAGAAAAGCTTTCTAAAGTTCAGTAAATAATTGTAAAGGCAAATATTTAATTGAATATTTTTTTATACCAGACCAATTACAAATGAAGAATTTCACTACGAAAGAAAAAGCAGTGAATGATCGGGACTATAGTAAAAACGGATTAAAGAGTTTCTTCCATAATTGCATTATGAAGTTTAGGTTCTTCTTCATATATCCACTCAGGTATAGCAGGAACTTCTTTTATTCTCCATTTGCCATTCGAATCAAACATTCTGAATGTAATGCGGTTTCCACGGTCATCCACGGTATCTACACTAAAATAGCTGTAGGGTTCTGTATTATGTTTGAGAAAATTAAATTCCCGTAACCGCTGATGTGCCTTTAGTACTCTTGTGAATTGAATGTTTCTTACAAATTGGATATTCATTTTTTACCGGTTTTGCATATTGATGCAATTCCTGTGCTACAATCAATTTAACTGAATAAAAATTTATACACATTATAAAACTACTGTTAACGTCGGATTTGAAAGTTTAAGAAATCATTGGATGGGAATGGCTTCTAATATTAAATGCTTTAAGTATAGAATCTTTCGCTACCTTGCAGATCAACATCGAAGTTCTTTATTCTAACTTTTTTTTAAATGCTATTTATTCTTGTCTTCGTATTATGCCATTGGTATCTTTCACTGTTCACCCTTACTTTTTTACAACACCGTTATGCATCGCATGCTGTATTCAGTATGAGTAAACCCTGGGAACGGTTTTTTTATATGTTTGCCTACCTGGCACAGGGCTCGGCGTATGTAAGCCCACGAAATTTTGCTATTCTGCATCGTATGCATCATGCATATACTGATACAGAGAAGGATCCCCATTCACCTTTGTATGATAAAAATGTGTTTACACTTATGTGGAATACGAGAGCCTATTCAACTGCACTTTT